>JAGZRP010000009.1 GCA_018381595.1 Bacillota bacterium | reverse complement strand
CCTGGAATAAATGTGTTACTTCCAATTTTTAGTGAATAGTTTTCACCTTTACCACCATCAAATGCAACACCATCTTTAAATCCTTCAAAATCAATAATTGCAGTATCTCCATCTTCTACAATTCCTGATTCTTTTGGTGCTACTTCTGCATAACGACTTCTCATTTGTTCAATCGTTGCATTGATTTCATCTTCTGTTGCTTCTACTTTTTCTTTTTTTACTTTTAACCCTTTGTATTTTCCTAATTTTACTTCAGGTCTTGTTGTTAAAGTAAAGTTAAATACTACTTTATTTTCATCAATTGATTTTAAAGTAATATCAGGTTGAGCAACCAATTCTTCCTCTTTATGTTCTTCTAACATTTTTGTATATGCATCTTGTAATACCATATCAGCTGCATCCATAAATAATGATTCTTTTCCATATTTTTTTAAGAATACATCTTTTGGTGCTTTCCCTTTACGGAATCCGTCAATTTTTACATTTTTTACGGCTTTTTCAAATGCTTTATCTTGAGCTTCTTGCCATTCTTTTCCTTCAATTTCAACTGTAAATTCTTTTTTCATGTTTATAAACATCCTTTCTTGATTACGTTATATAGTATAACTGAAATTCCCTTTTTTTTCAAGTAAATAAAGAAAAGGAAAGCCAATTTCTGACTTTACTTTAGCAAATTTCTATAATCTTTACTTGATAACTACCTGCTGGACTATTGACGTCAACAACATCGTTTACTTTATGATTCAAAATTGCTTGAGCAATTGGACTCTCATTTGAGATTTTTCCTGCGAATAAGTCTACTTCTTTGCTTCCGACAATTGTGTATTCTTCTTCTTCTTCATCTTCCACATATTGTATTTTTACTTTTGATCCAATTCCAATGCTATCTTTGCTTACATTTTTTACAATGATTGCTTTTTCAAGCATCATCTCTAATTCAGCAATTTTACCTTCTACTTGTGCTTGATCTTGTCTTGCTGCATCATATTCTGCATTCTCACTTAAGTCTCCTAAAGCTCTCGCCTCTTTTAATGCTTGAATTACTTCAGGACGTTTTACTAACTTTAACTCATCAAGCTCTTTTTTTATTTCTTCATAACCACTTTCGGTTAAGTAAATTTCTTTTGTATTTGTTGCCATACTTTCATCACCTCTGTTAAGCTTTCCAATAAGTCTACCAAATAATACTACGAAATAGTTAATTTGTCAAATACTTTTTTTCATCCTCATCAAATCATTTGGATGGACTGTTTCCTCTGTTTTAATATAAACAATTTGACGCGGATGGTTAACAATGGAAATCTCATTCCCCTCTTCATCATATATATGCGAAATTTTTAAAATGTTTAAAAAATGATTTGGTCCAAAAATTTCAACTGTATCTCCCACTTTAAAATAATTTCTCTGTTCTACTTTCATCCATTTTTTAGATTTATCATATTCTAAGACAATACCAAGAAAATCTTGATTAGAAGCTTCCATGCGCCCATTATAGTATTGACAACTTTTTCCGAAATTACCATCAAAAAATTGAACCGTACTTTCTCTGTTTGCAACAGCATCTAAAATTTTCTTTGCAGTATGCATCATATCACTCGTTAATTTATCTTCATAATAAGCATCTATTAAGTTGCGATAAGTAGATACTACGGTTGCAATATAATAAATGGAGCGCATTCTTCCTTCAATTTTAAAAGAAGTAATACCCATGTCAATCATCTCTGGAATTTTGGTTACCATCGATAAGTCTTTGGTACAAAAGGTAAATGGTTTTTCTCCTTTTGTCTCTTTACCATCTTCTAATAAATCAAAATCCCAACGACAAATTTGACTACATCCACCACGATTAGAATCTCTTGCCGTTAAATAATTGGATAACACACATCTACCACTATAGGATGCACACATTGCCCCATGAATAAACGTTTCAATTTCAATATCCACAGATTCTATCATATCTATAATATCCTCTTTAGAAGCTTCTCTTGCAAGAACAATACGAGATGCTCCTAATTTTTTTAAGTAACTTGCTCCATAACGGTTTAATGTAGATTGTTGTGTAGAAACATGAAGTTCTAATTTGGTATGTTTTTTCGCATAATCAATAATAGCAGGATCACTTACAATAATCGCATCCACACCAATTTCTTCCAATGATTTTAAATAGCTATCCAATTTTTCTACTTCTTCATGATGCATCACAATATTAACCGTTACATATAACTTTTTTTGATGTTCATGAACAAATGCTGTAGCAGTTCTCAACTCTTCTAGTGTAAAATTCATTGCATTGGCACGAAGTCCAAATCCTGGACCTCCCACATATATCGCATCTGCACCATATAAAATAGCCCATTTTAAACTCTCTAAAGAACCAGCAGGCGCTAATAATTCTACTTTATTTTTATCCATAATTCTTCACCTTATACACTGTTTTCTTATATAAAAATCCTAAATCATAATTTCCATTTAATAATTTATCTAATGTTTCCTTTATTTTTTTATCCTGTGTCTTTTCATACTTATGATATAATTCTAACACCTTGATAAAAGTATCCTGTTCGATTCCAAACTCTTGAAATAATAAATAATCCATTCCTGTTTTTTTCAATAAAATACTTTCTTCTAACCCATTTAAAGGAACACTGGTATATACCGTTGTCCCGTGATTATGATCAACTATCGGATATGTTTTTCCTTCTTTTTCAATTTGATAAGTCCCATTTGATGTCTTTAAGGAAAAGGTATCTAAATAGTTATTTACCAAATGTCGTTTACTTTCAAACATTGGAAAATAACCAAAAATAGGTGCGATACAAGGAACTTTTGTATGTTCTTTGATAATCTTTAACTCATCTAATGTGAGATTGGTAGATAAATTCACTTTAGAAATTCCTTCTGTTTCATAAAACGAAATCGTAAATTCATTGGTCGTCATATGTTCTTGATCCCAAATCAGCGGAATATGAGGATATTTTGTTTTGACAAGTTCTAATACTGCCAAATCATAGAAAAATAAACCATCGATAGGAAGTTTGGAAATTTCTTCTAATGTTGTTTCCAATTGCTTCAAATCTTCTTTTGCAAAATTTCGGTTACAAGATAAATAAACTTCTTTTCCTGATTCTTTTAACTGCGTAATGATTGGTTTTAATTCAGTTATGGTATAAGTATGTTCAAAATGAACAGACAAATTGAACACACCAAAAAGAAATGCATCTGCCAAAGATAACATCTCGTGAATTCCTTCTATATGTTTTGGTACTACAAGATATTTCATACTTCCGCCTCCAACTTATTTATTATATCAGACTTTAAAAAAAAGTAGAAATTTTTCTACTTTGTCAGTGTTTTTTCTTCTTCTAAAGGTAACCATGGAATGGTTGTTCCAAACTCTAACATATTGTTTTGTAATTCAAGCAGTTCATGATACGTTCTAACATATTGACTTAAAATTGTTTCAATTCCTGATTCTTTTGATTCATCATAAAGATCGACTTGATACTTGAATGTTTCACCAGTAATTAAATTGGTTGTCATTATCGTATTCTCATCGATTTGATTGGTAATGATAGGACTTGTACAATATCTCAATACATCATGAACATAATTTGGATTTCCACTGACTTCTAATCCATTACGGAAATTTTTCGCACCAGTTAATCCTTTATTATAAATATCCAATGCCAATGAAATATCAAATGCTCCATTTTCTAGTGCATAACGTAATTCCATGGCTCCTAATTTAATATTTGTTTCTAACCCTCTAAAGTTCGCATCCGTTAGTTCAATGGAGTCTATTTTTCCTGTTTGAAAGTTTTTTGCTTGTCTAAATTTTCCATCCCTGATATTGGTTCTTTCTTGTTGTGTGATTCCATATGCAGCATTCCTTTCTGGATCAAGATGATGTTCATGGTCTAAGCCAGACTCTGCTTTTTCTAATGCGACCATTAAATGTGGATCAATTCCATATGAAAGTGCGGCATCATAAGATAGCTTCCCTTCATAGGTTTGCAGAAATGCTTGATACTCCTCTTCATTCCATGCATATCCTATATCGCCTTGCAAGTGAACATCTTTAAACTTTTCTTGATAAATCATTTGAAAAATCGCTTCCATTTGATTTTCTGATTGACTAATTTCATCAGCTTGGTCGAAAATGGTATTTAACATATCATCACTAGAAAGTCCAAAAATATCACTGATTTCTTTGACATAATTTGCTAGGATGCTATCATGATCTTTTCTCATATTTAATAAAGTGTTCTGAAGTGTTTGAGCTTCTACGATAGGATTCGATGTCATATCTGTAGGTTCTACTTCAAATTGAGCATCTGATTCTTTTGCTTCCGTTCTAAGTTCACTCATATAAAACATTACTCCAGATAATCCACATGTAAGCGCTAATAACGATTTAATTTCTTTTAATTTTTTCTTCTTTTGTTTTAATAATACTTGTATTTCACGTTCCTTTTCCATAATAATCCCCCTCTTTGTAACAAAATTACTTTAGGATACCATATATTTTGTTATAAAGTCAAGGATTTTTTTCTTTCCATCTTTTCCCACGAAAAAACTCCCATTTCTCGTAAGAGAAATTTAGCACAAAAAAAAGTATCGAGTTACTACTCCATACTTCTTTTTTTGGTGACCCCAATCCCATCTCCAACTTCGTAAAAGTCGGTATGGTAATTTTCTAATGATTTTAAATAATCGATATAAGAACGAATTTTTCTTACCATTTGTCTTACATTTCTAGAATCAATATGTTCTTTTGTAAATGTAAGCCCATGGAAATTTAAATTATCTGAAACGACAACTCCATGTTCTGTTAAAAGTGGTGTAAATTTTTCAAAGAATTTAATATACTGGCTTTTCGCAGCATCGATAAAAATCAAATCAAAAGATTCTTCTAATGTAACATCAAATGCATCTTGAAATAAAACAGTTATTCTATCTTCTAGATGAAATGCTTTTATATTTTTAATTGCTTCTAAATATCTTTTTTCATCGCGTTCAATCGTTGTAATTTGAATCTCTTCTCTTACAAGTGCCATTTGAATCGCTGAATATCCAATTGCACAACCAATTTCTAAAATATGTTTGATTTCTTCATGTTCTTTGACGTAGTTAGTTAAAAATGCAATTCCGTCTGGTTCCATAATTGGAACTTGATATTTTTTGGCATATGCTTCTATCTCTTCCATTACCATGTAAACCACAATCCTTTTTTCTTCAAGTCTGCAATGGTTGCATCATGTTGTTTTGAAGTGACATTAAAATACACTTTTTTATTTTTATCTGCAACAAAGTAATAATAGTTATTCGCTGGAGGATTAATACAAGCTGCAATGGTCGCAATTCCAGGATTACTAATAGGACCTACTGGTAATTTCCCTGCACTTTTCACACTACGTGTATTATAAGCATTGGCTTCTTGAATTTCTTTCATATATAAATCACGTTCTCCAAGATTAATCTTAGCTCCATAATAAGTAGTAACATCACTACCAAGTGCCATTTTACTATTGAATCGATTATAGAAAACACGGGCAACTGCTGCCCTATCACTTACTGTAGAAGCCTCTAATTCAGCCATGGAAGCAACAGTAAGTAATTGATGAAAGGAATAAGGACTTGCCTCAATTTGTTGTTGATAAGGGGCTAATTTCTTATCCATATTATCTAGCATCTTCTTAAAAATATCTTTTACCTCTACATCCATACTCGCAAAACGATAAGTATCAGGAAGTAGATAACCTTCTAATGAATAATAGATACTTGGATTTTTAATCTCATCCGTTAAAAACCAATATGTTTGAATTAAAGAATTCAAATAAGTTTCATCCCTTAATAAAGAAAATACTTCTTCTTCTGTATGATTGGTATTATCTGCAATAATTTTAGCAATCTGTCTCATATTCTTTCCTTCTTTAAAAAGAATATCAATTTCTCCAGTGTTAAATTTTTCATCGCCAGCTAAACTATGGAGTAATGTTTTTAAATCCATATTTTTATTCAAATGATAATTTCCTTTTTTCAAAGGCGATAAATTTTGGGTCTTTAAATATAATTTATAAGAAAATGTAGAACGAATTAATCCTTTTTCTTTTAAAGTACTTGCAAGAGAATAATAATTTTGTCCCTCTGTTACTTCGATTAAAACAGGAACAGACTCTTTTGAAACGGCGCGAAAAGAATTTACAAACATAGTCAAACCAACAATAAAAACAAGACATACAACAAGAATGATGATTGGTTTCTTTTTTAATCGACGTTTTTTCTTCATCTATCAAAAACGAGCTTATGCTTGCTCGTTTCCATTTCCTTCTTCTTGATTCAATTGTTCTTGTGCAGATGCTTGAAGCTCTTCTAAAATGGTTTCAATAATTTTCCATTCTTTATCCGTTTCAATTGGTTCTAATACTGTTGTTTCTGTATCTGGTGTATAAATAGAAGCATATACTTTAGTATTTCCTTCTTCATCTACTGTATTATCTGTATAAACCATATAATTTTTCTTTGTTTCTTCACTTTCAAATGTAAATAATACTTCACACTCTACTTCTTTTCCATCTTTATCTTTTACTTTAAAAGTCATTCTTTCTTCTTGCATATTCATTTCCTTTCCTTTTATCCAAATAAGTTTGTAGAATGATATTAGCAGCTAAGCTATCTACTTTCTTCTTTCGTTTCTTTCTAGAAATATCAAATGTAATCATATAATTGGTTGCCTCTACCGTACTTAAGCGCTCATCTTGTAGTACAACAGGTATTTTCAATTTTTCTTCTAGAAGCTCTTTAAAATCTACTGACATCAAAGCATGTTCACCCATACTATTATCCATATTTTTTGGTAGGCCTAAGACAATTGTCTCTACTTGAAATTCATTTAAAACTTTTTCCAATTTTTCTAATAAGTAAGGATAATCTCCTTCCTCATAGCGAATTGTTGCAACAGGAGTTGCTATAAACTTCGTCTCATCTGAAATGGAAACTCCTAGTGTCCTCGTTCCTAAATCAAGCCCTAATACTCTCATTTATGTTCCATATAATGATGAATTAAGAATTCTAAAATCTTCGTACGATCATAGCGCATAATCATATTACGAGCCTCTTTATGACTAGTAATATAACCAGGATCTCCACTCATCAAATACCCAACAAGCTGTGTCATAGGGTCATATCCACGTTCTTCTAAAATTGTAATCACATTCGTAATACAATCTCCAATTAACGCTTCTTGAATTTCTTCAATATGATAAACCTTTGTTTCTTCACTCATAACTTCCACCTACTTTATGAATACATCTTTATTTTAACATGTTCAAAGATAATTTACAACCTCGATTTACTTTTTTACATCAGATTTTCCTAAAAGAAAAAGAAAAGATTTTTACTTTCCTTTTTCCATCCCCATCTTTGACTTAGAGGAAATCAAACGAGAACGTCCTTCTACTTTTACCAAACATTCTAGTTCTTTTATCGCATCTTTCGCAACCCATTTTTGAGTCTTATTCCCATGTTCTAACAGTTCATGTGCAACTTGAAGTGCTTTTTCTTGATAGTGAAAATCTTTTTTCCCAATTTCTCTTAATGCCCATGAAGCTGCTTTTCTAACATGCTCTGATTCATAACCAGAATATTCAGAAACAAGTTCTAAATAAGAATCTATTTGTTCATCTATTAATTTTTTATCGTGAATCATAGAAGAGGCAATTAACGTAAATGCTGCTCTTTTTTGATAAATATGTGGTTCTGTAATCCATTGATAAATATAATCTTGATAATCTGTTCTTTTCATAATTAAATTTTTACACAAATGATCACACAAATCCCATGAAACAACTTCAGACATAAAACAATCAATATCAGCTGGTGTTACTTCTTTTGGTTTCATTAATAATACAGCAAGGATTCTTGCCTCAAGATAAGAAGTATTCCAAAGCTCAAAAGCAAAATCGTTAGAGTGTTCTAATTGTTTTGCTAAATTTCTAATAGTTGTTGTCGATACCCCAATACTAGAAGATTCTGGAATTCCCATTTTTACAACATTCTCTTTATATTTTTCTGATGACTCTTTTTTTAATTCTTGAATGACTTCATCTACCTTCATAATATCCTCCATAAATATTGTACCCATATTATAACAAGTGCGAAATGGGAATGCAAACAAAAAGGAAAATTTAATTTTCCTTTTCTAAAACTGCTTTAATTCTTCGAACTCCAGCACTACTAGATTCTTCTTTTTTGATTTTAAACTGTCCTAATTCACTGGTATTCGATACATGTGGTCCTCCACAGATTTCTAAAGAAGCATCTCCGATTTGATAAACCATTACTTTATCTCCATAACGTTCAATAAATTGAGCTTCTGCTCCCATTTGAACAGCTTCTTCTTTAGAAACTTCATAATGAGTAACTGGAATTGCTTCCTGAATCCACTGATTTACAAGTTCTTCTGTTTGCTTCTTTTCTTCCTCGGTTAATTTATGATCACAAGGGAAATCAAAACGCATTCTTTCATCTGTAATATTACTTCCCATCTGATGTACTTCTGGTCCAATTACTTTTTTTAATGCTGCATTTAATAAGTGGGTTGCAGTATGATATTTGATATTCATTTCGGAATCACTTTGTAATCCCCCTTTGAATCTCTCTTTTGCACCTGCTCTTGATTTTTCTTGATGCTCTTTAAACTTTGCTTCAAATCCATCTTTATCAACCGTTAAATTCATTTCTAATGCAAGCTCCTCAGTTAATTCAATTGGAAATCCATAGGTATCATATAAATGAAATGCTGTTTCTCCATCGATTTTATCTTGTACTTTTGCTGCTATTTTTTCAAATTCTCTTAATCCTTTTTCCAAAGTACGAGCAAATTTCTTTTTCTCTGTTTCCAATACCTGAATAATATGTTCTTGATTTTTCTCTAATTCAGGATAGTAATTCTTGAATTGCTCGATATAAAGCTTCGCTAAATGGATATCAAAGTCTGTATTAATATCGATATCTATTTTTTTCGCATAGCGAATGACACGACGGATTAAACGTCTTAAAATATATCCCTGGTCTGTGTTAGATGGGACTATTTTAGCATTATCACCACTGATAATAGTAATCGCTCTCATATGGTCAGCAATAATTCTCATCGCTCTTTGGTAGTTCAAATCCTGATAAGAATGACCAGAAACCTCTTCTAGATAAGAAATCTTATCACGGAATAAACTTGTCATATAATTATCGTTTACACCTTCTAAAACAGCAGTAACACGCTCTACACCCATTCCTGTATCTACATTTTTAGAGGCAAGTGGTGTTACACTTCCATCTTCATTTCCATTGTACTGTGTAAATACATTATTCCAAATTTCTACCCATCTATCATCTTCTGGGTCAAATACTTCTGGAATTTCTTCTTCACTTCTAAAATAGAAGATTTCTGTATCTGGTCCACATGGTCCAACACCACCACCAAGACTCCACCAGTTTCCTGTTTTGTCTAAATATGCGATGTGTTTTTCAGAAATACCAAGTGATTTCCATAATTCTGCACTCTCACTATCACGAGGTACTAACTCATCTCCAGCAAATACAGTCACCGCCAAACGATTACTTGGAAACCCTAATACTTTTGTTAAAAACTCATAACTCCAAGTAATACTTTCTTTTTTAAAGTAATCTCCAAGAGACCAATTTCCTAACATTTCAAAGAACGTGTGATGGGTTGCATCTCCAATTTCTTCTAAGTCTGTTAGACGAAAACACTTTTGAAAATCAGTTAATCTAGTTCCTAATGGATGTGGTTGCCCAGATAGATAAGGGACAAGTGGTTGCATCCCTGCTGTATTAAATAAACATGTAGGATCATTTTCAGGAATAATTGGTGCTGAAGGAATCCATGCATGATCCTTACTCACAAAAAAATCAATATATAGTTTCTTTAAATCTTTCATTTTTCTCAAATCCTTTCCAATATTTCTATTACCTTTTGGTTTAATTCTTCTAATGTACCATCATTTTCTATTTCATAATCATAATCATGAAAATTATCAAGTCCATGTTCTGTATCGTGTGCTTGTTCACTACTAGAAAGTCCACTTTCAAAATGAGGACGATTGACATGAATCGTAATTAAATTGGGATATGCCTTCTTTAATTTGACGACTTCATCGACAAACCTTCCATCTGCAACTGTTATCACATCAAAGAAATATCCATAAACTTTCACATCATCAATCATACGATGAATAAATAAATCATTATCAATATTTTTACGAATAATATCAGTTCCAAGCATTTGTAATAATGCACGTGGTTTGGTCTCTTCACTCCCATCCCAATCCGTAATATTTTTCGCATACTCTTTGATATAGTGTGCATATCTTAAATTTATCGCATCCATATCTTTCTTTTTATAATAAGCTGCAATCATATTTGCAATTTCATCTTTTCCATGTCTTGCTCGTCCACAGATTAAAAAGATGCGTGGTTCTTCATTTCTTATTTCCATATTTGATTCCTTTCCACAAAAAAGCCGCGTAAAGCTAGGAGCGAATTACGCGGTACCATCCTATTGTTTCTTAATTTTGATAACGGGTAGCCCCGGCAAGGTTTGCTTGCACTCTAAGAGGAGCAATAACTAGTTTGTTTATCTATTTCCACCTACCATAGACTCTCTTTAAAACTACTACTAATTATTATGACTCTTGTTCATCGCTTTCATTCGATACTAGTATATCATATTTTTCATCAAAGTACATAAAAATTGACTTGATAGAGGCAATGATTGGTGTTGACACTGCCATTCCTAAAATCCCCCAGAAATGACCAAAAATTAAAAGTCCTACCATAATCGTAACCGGATGTAATTTAGTCGTTTTACTCATAATGAGTGGTTGGAAGAAATTCCCCTCAACAAACTGGATAATCGCAATCACTAAAAGTGTTAAAAATCCAGTCATAGGACTTTGCGCAAATCCGACAATCACAGCTGGAAGTCCTCCAATATATGGTCCTGCATAAGGAATCACATTGGTAATTCCACAGAACAATCCAAATAATAAGGGAGCCTTTAATCCAATTAACCATAATCCTGCACTACTAACTAAAAAGACAATCGTCGAATCAATCAACGCACCCTGAACAAATCGTTGTAAACAAAGATTCACGGTTCCGACTAACTCTTTGACATCTTGACGAAATCTCTTTGGAACAAGTTCAAACACACTATCTCCTGCATGTTCAAATGTAAGTAGAAAATAAAATCCAATCACAAATCCAATTAAAATGGTTCCAGCCCAAGAAAATGCAGTTGTAACAAAGGTAATTGTAATCGATGGAAGACCTTTTGCAAGTCCTGTTCCAAATGTTTCAATTTCATGAAAGATATCTTTCTGCATTCCCTTGGTATTGATATTAGCAAGTTCTCCAATTTTTTGAAATGCATCTTCTATCCAAATTTTCACACTATCAAAGACACTTGGTAATGTTTTCACAAACTCATTAATCTGATCGATCAACATTGGAATAATTGCTTGCATCA
>JAGZRP010000008.1 GCA_018381595.1 Bacillota bacterium | reverse complement strand
TCATCAGATAATTTACTATATTCTTCATCTAACGCATCAATTTTATCTGCGATTTTTTGAAAACGTTCTAGTTCTTTATATTCATGATCGAAGATTCTTTTCAAAAGCTTCATGTTTGATCATCCTTCCTTACACATAACACTCCTTATTTTAACAAATATTTGTTAAAAATCATAGTGTATTTATAAAAAAAGAGCAAGAATGCTCTTAATTTGTTTCGATAATTCCGTAATTACCATCTTTACGTTTGTATAAGATACAAACATTACCACCTTCGGCATCTTTATATACGAAGAATTCATGTCCAAGCAACTCCATTTGTAAAATTGCTTCTTCTTCACTCATTGGCTTCATATCCAATGTCTTTCTTTTCACTACTTTTGTTTCTTCGATTTCTTTTTCTTCTACTTCAAATGACATGTCAAAATCTGCATAATTAGGTTTTGTTGCTTTGCGATTCATTCTTGTCTTATTTTTTCTTATTTGACGTTCAATTTTGTCACTTACTAAGTCAATCGCCGCATATAAATCCTTTGATCTTTCTTCGCCACGTAGAATAATTTTGCGTACAGGAATTGTAACCTCTACAATTTGCTCCACTCCTGAAATACGGATTTGAACATTTGCAGTTAGGTCTTCTGGATTTTCGAAGTATTTATCCAGTCTTCCTATCTTCTCTTCAATGTAAGATTTGATCGGTTCGGTAATTTTTACCTTGTTACCATGAATATTAAATTTCATATATCCTCCATCCTTCCTCTTACACTTTTATTATAACACATTTCATAAGAAAACAATATGTAATTTTGTGTGAAAATATGACAAATGTATCAGGCTAAGTTTTTTGGGTTTCCATAAAGAAAAACTGCTAAACGAGAGCAGTTTTAATTTCTACAACATTCTTTGCTTGAAGACCTTTGTCTGTTCTTACCAATTCAAATTCGACGTATTGACCTTCGACTAACGATTTGTAACCCTCACTTCGAATTGATGAGTAATGAACAAAGATATCTTCCATATCCGTGTATTCAATAAATCCGAATCCTTTGTCGTTATTGAACCACTTTACTTTCCCACTAAGCATCTACTATCACCCTTCTTTACAGTTTTTCTTTTGACAAGCGCTTACCTATCGCACACTCCTTATATATATTCGTGTCGCGACAATACCAATTTTACATGATTATTAGAAAAATATTTAACTTCTGTATAAAATATTCACTAATTTGCATAAAGCGACTTATCTCTATTTATTTCGACAAAAATTTTTCTATTTAATCCATTTTATAAAACTTTCATGTTTTCTCATACACAATTATTTTTGACTGTAGTATAATGAATTCGTTTTCGCCTCATTTTTGGGCCGAAAAAAACTGCTATACAAGAGCAGTCTTAATTTCCACAACATTCTTTGCTTGAAGTCCTTTATCTGTTTGGACTAATTCGAATTCGACGTATTGACCTTCGACTAACGATTTATAGCCTTCGCTTCGAATTGCAGAGTAATGTACGAAAATATCTTCATTTTCTTTGTATTCAATAAATCCGAATCCTTTGTCATTATTGAACCACTTTACTTTCCCCTTCATCATTCTTAAATCACCTGTCTTTCTACATTTCCATCATACCTCGCTAGCACTAGTAACTGCAAGGCTTTTCAGCAATCAAATATCGACATGGTTCGCGGTTGCGATATATGAACGCTGACGATTTTAATTTTATCGAATTCTACGATTATTGTGGGATAAATTTACCTGAATGGGGTCCTATTTTACTTTAAGCGACAATTTTAAATAATTTTTGCTTTTTATTTGCCATTCGAACACCTTTATGGACAATAAAAAAGATTAAAGCCATTTAAAACTTTAATCCTTTTATTTTCAGTTTCTGTAAAAATAGTTTTCCCATGATCTCTGTTTCATGATAAATATTCGCATGATTCTTTTCTAACTCTTTCACTAAGCTTAATCCTTGTCCATGTTCTTTTCCTTTGGTTGTATAGCCAGTATCCCCAATCTTACTGAAATCTGTTCCTTTTCTATAAGTATTGGCTAGTTGAATCACGAATGTATCTTCTTCTTGATATACATGAATACTGACAATTTTCTCTCCATCTTTGATTTCTCGTACTTCCTCAAAAGCATTTCCTAAAAATACTCCTACGATTTTACAAACATCTAAGAATTCGGATGCGGTGAGTTGTTTTTCTAAGTTCGCATTTTCTAATTCAGGTGATACATTAATATCTACTTGAATGTCTTTATCCGCTAAGAGTACTCTTTGGTAGACGATACCCTGAATACCGGTTGGTATTTTCTGGCACAATTCATAGAATGTTTCTTCTAAGACATTTTTAGAGCCTATCATTTCATTAATGTAGTCCAAGGCCTTTTTATTGTTTTTGTGAATCATATCACGTATCACAATGAGTTCTGTTTTGTTTTCATGATTCGTTCTTCTCTGTTTTGAAAGAATCTGTTCATATTCTGTTAAGTGAGATGATAATTCCTTGTTCTCAGCTTGAACCTCGATGTATTTGTTTTTTTCTTTAAATGCCCTTACAATAATATAAGTATAAATGATTAACAATAAAGTATTAATAATAAGTAAAACTACTCCATTCACTTTATAATAGGATTGTGCTAGCAATAGATTTAAACTAATAATTAAAATCATTAAAGGAACAATAATTTGAATTGAATTAATTTTATTAGTACGACCAATAATTCTTTCACATAGTTTTTGAATCGTTTTACAATTTAGTATAATTAAAGCGAACACACAGATAAATACATTAGCCATTAATGTACCTGTCTTTTCAATAACTGAATTAATATTCATTATATTTTGTAATCCAACAACGATAAGAACAAATAGTACTTCGCCTGCTGTTAATATCAATTGGGCAATCACAGTTGTTAGAATAGAAATTTTCAATGAATCACGATATAAATAGTAATTGATAAAAGTTAAAAAAATTGTTAATACTATAATACTAATAAAACGATTAATATATACATAATTAACAATACTAAATCCTACAACCAACATGAAAGCTAATACTTTCTTCCACAATTTTAATTTAACATTTTGATTATATAAAATTTTCCAAGTATAAAATGCATAAAAGGTTAAAATAACAGAAGATATAAATCTTTCAAATCCTATTGACATACTCTTTTAATTCCTTTTTGTAATTATTAGACAAAAGATCAGTTTCTTTTCCGGTGTCGAAAATAATATTCTTTTCAGTTCTATCTAGTTTAGCAATACGAGCAGCATTGACAATACAAGCTCGATGTGAATACTTAAATTCCTCAGATAGTAACTCAAATATATCAGCTAAAGGTTTACCAACTTTAAAGCTATTATAATCAGTTATAATAATTGATTTTCTTTCAACAGAATCATAAGTAATGTATAAAATATCTTTTAATGGAATGCTATAGTCGATTCCTTTTCCACTAATTTTTAGATGTTTTCTTTTTCCCAAAATATTTAAAGCTGTCTTTATAGCAGACATTAATTTTTCTTTATAATTGTCATATTTTGAAATAAATGTTAGTGGCATAATTTCTTCAGTAATTACTAACTGTGCTAAATTGTTATAATTACTTAGAAAGATTATAATACTTTCAGGCTCTTTTTTTCTAATCTTTCTTGCTATATCAATTCCAGATTCCTGATTAACATGAATATCTAGAATATAGATTTTATTTCCCTTTTTTACTAGAATTTCTTTTTCAAATTTGCCATCGTACTGATAGTAAGGATAGAAATGATATTCAAAATTATTTTTCATCATTACACTATCTACAATTGTGGACAAACTTTGCACAATACCTTCATTATTGTCACATACAATAAAATTTACCATAATTTCCTCTCCTCTATTTTGTGTTAACTAATAGCTATCATTCACAATATTAACATATTTAAAATTCAAAATCAATATGATTTTCTGAATTTATTTTAATTATTGAAAACACTTGTCAATTTGCTTTGGGTATGATAAAATGTAAACGTTATAGGGGTGTAGTTCAGTTGGTAGAACGTTGGTCTCCAAAACCAAATGTCGTGGGTTCAAGTCCTGCCACCCCTGCCATATGTGAAATCACTCCAACTTTTGGAGTTAAAACATAAATAAACCGTGTAAAATAAAGGGATTACGCGGTTTTTTGTTTTGATGAAAAAGGAGTGAAAAAACATGAATTTTAACTATAAAAATCTAAAAAAAGATGCTAATTTTGAAAAACGTATAGAAATAACTTGTAATATGAATAATGCGAAGTGTGAGTTTATACAGGGCAAGATAATAGGAATAGATAAAACCAATATAAGTGTAATTGAGCCTCATAGAGTTAATATAAGCATTAAATCTAAGAAGCTATTAGTGCTGTATTTTGATAAAGATAATCTCTTTCTATATGATAGAACAATACCAATAACGATTAAAAAGTTAGTAATGTTATTAAAAGCAATTAAAGAGGAACATAATGGCTAAAAGTAAAATGGGTATGGGGACAGTAGAGGCTCACATAAAGTTTGAGATTTTTGCAGCAGCACGTAGATATGCGAAAAATTTAAGACATGCAGTTAATTATATTTGTAAAAATAAAGGGTATCAAGCAAGTGTTATGACAGTTGTTAGTAATATGAAAAAAGGAACAAGCGATTTAAGATATAATTCAAGTGGAAAAAGAGGAAGACCTAAAAACGAATTAGTAGTAAATCCATTATATAAAGGTAATTGTACTACTGATTGGCATATTCATATATTAGCTTTTAGTAATCCTAGTTATGCACTTAGAAATCTTATTAAAGACTATATTGATAAGAATTGGAGCAATCTACCGAGTGATAAAAGTGATAATTCAAGGAAAGAAAAAGCCTATAAAGAAACTACTAATATAAAAATAGCCGATTATTTTATCGACCAAAGTTCAGAAGTAAGAATTGTTAATTGTAATTATAGCGGAGAAAAGGATTTTGATTATACCCTTAGAGATTATTATAGAGAGTATATGAAATTAAAAAGTAGCAAACGCAAGTTAAATGAAAGGCATAGATTAAACCCTATGAGTGAAGAAAAATATGAACATCAATTAAAAAGAATGGAAACTCCATTTAAGCAAGTGGAAGAATACCTTTGTAGTATTACAGAAGAACAAGATAAGAAAGACCAAAGAGAATATATGAAGAAAGTAAGATTATCTAAAATTAGTCAAAATTATAATAAAATGCAGAATATAAGTATTAGAGATAGGTTTGAAGAAGCCTATTATTAAAGGAAAACATAAAAAAGATAGTAGAAATTTACTATCATATAATAGATATAAAATAAGTATATAATCCTATATAACAATAAATAGAAAGATAACCAGAAAATTAGTAGGTATCATTCTATAAAATGACTAGAGTTATATTCAAGATTTGTTATATAGATTTATTGATAACACCTTTGTAAATTAAAGACATTATTGGCTATGTGAGATAATAAGTATAGTTATTTATCATTAAGCCCATCAATATATGCTTCAGCCTTTGCTTTATTGATAGTAGATAATTTGTTGATTTTGTTTAAAAGCATAAAATCGGTATCAGAGATGTTATTAGGTTTAACATCATTGATAGGCATATCATATTTTGTACGACATAATAAGTAATCAATAGAAGTGTTATAGTAATTGGCTAATTTAATAAGCATATCAGATGATGGAAAAACTCTCCCTGTTTCATATGAAGATATGGTTTCTTGAGTAATGTTTAAATCCATAGCGACTTTGGTTTGTAGTAAGTTTTTAGAGTTTCGTATTTGTTTTAAATTATTCTCCATGTGTCAACCCTCCTCTATATATAATTTTAAGGGTATTAAAAATCAGTGATAGCAATATTGCATATATTTATATGCTTGATATTGTATATTTAACAAAAATCATATATAATTATATTGAGGTGTAATGATGAAAGAAAAAGTTTTTTATGAAAAGACAGTAAAACATTATGAGGGTTTAGGATTAAGAGATGGCTCTAATTGTATTGTTAAATTAACTAACTTCAATTTACAACTATGTGATGTGAAGAAAAGAACTATAAAAAGCATTGCATTAAAAGATATTAGTAATGTGGCAATTATTAGTGATACTGAATTAGTACAAAAAGATAAGAGTGTCATTAAAAGAGGTTTAGTCGGTGGAGTTCTCTTTGGTGGTGTTGGATTATTTTTAGGGGCATTAGATGGTACTGGTAGTAAAACAAAAGAACAAAATATAGATTATTTAATCATCAATTATAAAGATAATGGCGAAGATAAAGTAATCAATGTATATGCCAATAGTGGTATCATTGATAATACATTTATGAATGCATTAAATTATGCTATTGATATGAGTAAAAGTGATTTGAAGTGTCCTAAGTGTGGTAAAGAATACAACTTTAATGAATATAAATGTAAAAATTGTGGAACAGTGTTAAAAGATACAAAGAAGTTAAAAGTTTTTATTGGTATATTAGTTGGTGTAGTAGCTTTTTTCATATTGATAGCGATAATTGGAATGTCAATTGGTAGTGGCACTCCTAAAGAAGTTAATATCATTAAACGAGTTATTAGTGTAGAAACCGAAAAAGCAGAAAATATCAATAATGTTTTAAAGGAAGTTGGGTTAAATAATTTTGAAGATATAAAAGCCGATAGTGAAAGTTTAGATGGATTTGAGGGAGAAGGATCCAAAGGTTATAGAATAAAAACAGATTTTATTGATAATGTCATTTTATATTTAGATAGTGATAATAATATTATTTGTATTCGTTATGCTGATAAAGATTATTATAGAGATGGTAAAGTAACCAATAAATTTGAGAGTAACAATTAGGCTAATAGGTAATATTAGTCTTTTTTCTTGTTTTTATGCGATTATATGTGAGTTTATGTGTATAGCAATATATTTGTATGATTTATATGTTTGGCTTGTTATATGCGAAATATGAAGGAATTTTAAATATGGAAGAAATTAAGTATAAAGATTATAGAGAATATTTAATGAAAGAGCCATTAAAAGCTATTACCATTGGTCATGCAAAGGTTACTGATAAGGAAAGAAAAGAATCAAAATCAAGAATTAAAAAAATTCAAAAAAACATTAATAAAAGATTAGAAGAATTGAATAAATAAGATATAATGTTTTTAGGTGGTGATCTTATGGATTATAATGGCAAAGTAATTTTGAATAACAAAGAATATGATTACATAATTAAAGATTATGAAATGATAATAATTGATTCAAAAAATGATATTTTAAGAGAAAATAAATTAGATACCATAACTGGTAAATGGATTGATGCGACAGCAGAATATGATTTGAAATTAAAATTGCTTCTCTCTTATAAATTTTCTGATAGTAATTCTTTAAAATTAAACGTTGAAGCCTGTCTTATGATGCATGATTTTGAATATGAAAAAGATAAAAGTGATGAAGTGCATAAAATAACTATTAGAAGTAATGCATTAGATTATTTTTATCGCTCTAATGATACTTATATTAAGGAAGTGTCAGAGGTTATAGGAAGCTTTCAATCGACCGAAGATAAAAGGAGTTATTCTCCTAAAAAGTATAAAATTAGTTTTAATAAAAAGGAGTATAATGTTTTCTTTGGAGTAAATTCCTATTTACAAGTCTGGAAAAATTTTATGTTTGATGTATTTAGTTCAATGAACTTTTATTGCGATGAAGAAATTCAAATAGATGAATTATTAGAATTAGTTCATATTGCTAAAAAGTTTTTATCTTTTATTTCTAATTCTAGGAAAGTTTATATTGATGAAATACTAATCAATACTACAATTGGCGATGAGCAATATAGATGTGGGAAATTTTATATAAATCAAAGTTTAAATAAGAATATAGAAGGTAGAGAGGTTATTTCGTATGAGAATATAAAAAATAATATACCTCAAATATTTGATGAAATTATTGAAGATAATATATGTTTTATCTCTTTGTTTCAATATGAAGAAAATGTAATAAATACAATTGATATAATGAACATATGTGCTGCCTTTGAAAGCCAGTTTAATATAACATATAAAAATTATAAAGATAAAAACTTAAAAAAGGTAAAAAAAGATATATTAGAAGCTGTTGAAAATATGAAAGTGAACTATTCTGAGATAGAAGATGAATACTATAATAATATTTATAATTGTATAAAATTCTATAAAGATACCTTAAAATCAAAGTTGGAATATGCCTTATTGCAGTTTGAAAAATTATATGAAACAACTAAAGGTCCAGCTAGAATTGGATATGATTTTACGGATGATTATAAAGAAATGCCTAATCGCATTAAACAAGCAAGAAATGACTTAGATCATGGTAATAATGCTAAGGTAACATACAAAGAGTTACGCGATACTCAATTATTAAGAGCGATAGTTTATATGATGATTTTAAAAAAAGCAGGAGTTAATGATGAAATAATAATGCGATGTATAAGGAAATTTACTAGACTTGGTGTATAACTATTAACAATTGTTAGTAATTATGATAAAATATTATTGATATGGGGAATTAGCTCAATGGTAGAGCAACCCATTGAAACTGGGAAAGTTGGGGGTTCAAATCCCCTATTCTCCATTGTTGATAAAAGTCTACATTTAGAAACATCTAAATTTAATATGGTTTAGGTGTTTTTTAGTGTGTCTAAAAGTATATATAGTATTTTAGAAATATTTCTTTTTGGGGAGGGACATTTTGAAATAGCTGTATGATAATAAATCTATAAGGAGATGGTTTAATGGATAATGAAGTGACAAAAGATATTGTATCTATGATTTGTAATAATTATTTGGATTTAATTCTAATAAATATTGAGGAAAATAAAACAAGTTTCCCCTACACTATTTGTTGTATTAACTTTATTAGTGAATTAAAGAGTAAGGGTATAGTGTTAGAGATTAACGATATTTTTAGTGATAAATTTATAGATAAGATATATAAAGAGTTTTCTAATTATATTATTGGGGGTAGTAATAATGAATAAAAAAGTATTTGGGTATGTTAGAGTTAGTAGTAAAGAACAAAATGAAGAAAGGCAAGTTAAAGCATTGTTAGAAAGTGGTGTTGAGGAACAATTTATTTTTATAGATAAAGAAAGTGGAAAAGATTTTAATAGAAATCAATATCAATTATTAAAAATGGCTTTAAGAGAAAATGATTTGCTAGTAATTAAGTCCATCGATAGGCTTGGAAGAAACTATAATATGATAATAAGTGAGTGGAGAGATATTACACTAAATATAAAAGCAGATATTAGAGTTTTAGATATGCCTATGTTAGATACTACTAAGCATAAAGACTTATTAGGAACATTTATAAGCGATTTAATACTTCAAGTATTGTCATACGTGGCAGAGCAAGAACGTTCATTTATCAAACAAAGGCAAAAAGAAGGTATAATTGTCGCTAAAAATAAAGGAGTTAAATTTGGAAGACCTAAGATAGAAAAGCCTGCTAATTTTGATTATATAATTAGTAAATGGAGAAATAAGGAGATAACAGCTAAAGTTGCAATGCAAGAATTAGATTTAAAACCTAATGTATTTTATAAATTGGTAAAAAAAGATTGATACTTTACACAACTTTACATCTAAAATAGGGTTTTTGATATAAAATAATCAATTTTTTAAAGAAATTGACTTCAAATCTAATCAGTAGCCTTGTCGGATTCGTATAATATAGTTAAGATGGCGAACCAAGAAAAAGCTATCAATGTGAAAAGGAGGGATATTTTGTATAATGATACATAAAAAAATCACATATAATATGCGATTTAATTAAATATGAAACTTAAAGTAAATTTGCAGAAATACAAAGTTTCATAAAACAAGTTATAGGCTTTTTGAATTCCTATATTTATATTATACGCCAAAGTCGTATAAATTAAAACTAGTTTTCAAAAAAGCCTCTTAAAAAATTATAAAAAGAAAGAGGAAAAAATTATGGAAGAAAAAAATACAGTTGCAATCTATATTAGAGTGGGTCGCGAAGATAATAAGAGAGTTAAAGAACAGGAAAGACAATTAAAGGCATATTGTAAGACTAAGAATTACTCAATATATGATATTTATATTGATAATGGTTTTAGTGGAAAGAAATTAGATAGACCTTCTTTTAGTAGAATGATGGGAGATTTTTGGGACAAAAAATTTAATAAGGTTTTGGTGTTTGAACTTGCTAGTTTATCTCGCGATATAACTGAATTGAGTTGGAGGTTAAATCTTTTTAAAAATAAAGATGTAGAATTAGAAAGTTTAAAAGATAATATTTGTTCTTCAAGTGCAATGGGGAAAGCATTTATTAGTATATTATCTCTTATTAGTGAGGTGTGTGGTGAAAATGCATTCTGATAATAAAAAGATAGTAGCAATTTACACTCGAGTGAGTACATTAGACCAAGCAAGAGAGGGTCATTCATTGGAAGAACAAGAGAAGAAATTAAGAGCAAAATGTTTATCACAAGGTTATGAAATTTATAAAGTATATACAGATGCTGGAATAAGTGGAAAATTTGCAGATAATAGACCAGCTTATCAACAAATGATGAAAGACCTAAAAAAAGGTAAATTTAATTTAATAGTTACTTTAAAAATGGACAGGCTTAGTCGTAGTATCATTGACTTTGAAGACTTCCTAAATGAAGTGAAAAAACATAATTGCGGAGTAGATTTACTTTATGAACAAATAGATACTACTGGAGCAACTGGGATGTTATTCGCAAGAATATTAGCCCTATTTGCACAGTTTGAAAGAGAAATGATACAAGAACGAACTTTGCTAGGTGTCGAGGGAGCTGTTAGCAAAGGACATTTTGGGGGTAAACCTCCATTGGGTTATAAACATAAGTTAGGTAATAACGGGAAAGAACGATTAAAAGAATGGGAAATTTATGAAGAGGAAGCTAAAATTGTAAGAGAGATTTATGATTTATGTGCAAGCGGAAAAACATACTTTCAAATAGCTACTATTCTTAAAAAGAAATATCCTAAAGTTATATCTAAATATATAACCAATAAGGAAACAAAAGAAAAAACGCCAATTTATCGTAGTTGGAGTGATGGCTCAATCTCACAAATATTAAATAATAAATGTTATATTGGTATTTATGAACATAGAAAAACAGTTAAAGATAAGGAAATAAATATCATTGAAGACAAAGTTCCATCTATTATTAGTGAGGATTTATTTTATGAATGTCAAGAAGCAATTCAAAGAAATAGTCGTAATTATTATAGAAAGAAACAATATTTATTTATGCAGAAAATAGTATGTCCTAAATGTGGAAGACTACTTTCTTGTAATGGAACGAAAAAACCTAATGATAAGGAGTATCTTTATTATAAATGCAAAGATTGTTCAACTTATATTAGAGAAGAACTAATTGAAGAGAAACTATTAGATGAACTAAATAATTTATTAGAACTAAGTTCTATCTTAAATAATAGTAATTTAATAGTAGATAATAAATTTGCAGATGAATTTAACAAATGTCGTATTGACCATAAAATAAGATTTGCCATAGATGAAAACATAATATCATCAAAATTCAACAAAGTCTTTAAAGCAACAGTTTTTAATGAATTATGGTATATGACTAGCTATGAAACAAAATGTGAGTTTATTCAAAGGTATGTGGATAAAATTACTATTAAGAAATATGAAAATAAAAATA
Source organism: Bacillota bacterium (assembly GCA_018381595.1). GTDB lineage: Bacteria > Bacillota_I > Bacilli_A > RF39 > UBA660 > UMGS2016. The sequence continues at coordinate 1,653 of JAGZRP010000008.1, read as the reverse complement.
GTAGAATAGCTTCAGTTGATTTAGTAGATTTAAAAATTAAATCTCATAGGGTATCAGAATTATTAGATTATGATCCAAAAGGGAATGTGGATAGAATATTAGGGAAAGAGTTTTTAAAAACCAGCTATACAGAAATGAAATATGAAAAAGATGCTTTAGAGTACATAGAATTGTTGAAAAATAAGTATAAAATTGGGGTTACTGAAAAAATAGATGATAGCTGTTTATTAAGCCCATTTCTATTTAAACATATTAAGATTAACCCAGTAAAAGCAATTGAAAAAGAAAAAGATCTTTATTTATTCTTCTTGGGACCAAAAGAATATAAAAATGGTGGTGCTATATTATAGACAATTATCATAAAATTTGCTACAATAAACTTATGAATTTGGTGTAAGAGAGAAAGTTTGAAATCCCTTCTTACATGGTGCCATATGAAAAACAGTCGAACATCGACTTTTTACTAAAATTTGGTATGAAAATATCAAGTTTTTTATTATAATTAATATGGTGAAGGTAGTTGTATGAATATTGAAATAGTGAAATCAAAAGATATTGAAATTGATGCTTATGATGGTTCAGCTTATGAGATAATTCAGTATGATAATGGTAATGAAATTTGGAAAAGAAATATGGGATATATTTACGGAATTAAATCGCTAGAAGAAATTTCTATGATTTTAAATAATTTAATAGAAGACTATCAAAGTACCAAATGCGTATGAAAAGGTAAAAATAAAAATTTTGAAACCTATTTTATAATGGTACCATAAGAATATAATCGGACTATAGTGTTCGTTAAGGTAAACCTGATACGATATCGTATCAAGTTTTTGTATAATAGGAGGTGAAATGATAAAGTGATAAAGATTCATTTAGGAGGAACTTGTAATAATTCTATTTGGCGTGATGAACTAGTAAAAATGTTAGATTTGGAAAATGTCATTTGTTTAAATCCTATATGTAAGGATTGGGTATGGAACGAAAAAAAAAGAAATGAAAAATCCACCAGACTAAAAATGTGTGATTATTTTGTTTATGTTATTACTCCTGAAACATATGGATTTGCTTCTATCGCAACTTTAGTTGATTTAAGTAATAAATGCTCTGAAAAGGTAATTGCTTGTATTTTATATGAGTATAAAAATATGAAGTTTGAAGGACATATGTTAGAAAGTATAAAATCCGTATCAGATATAATAAAAGATAATGGAGTTATTTTATTAAATGATTTAAATGAAATTGCAAGTTTTATAAATAATAAAGCAAAATAAACTATAGTTATTTTATAGGTATGGTTTGTCATTAAACTAAAGATAAAAAGTTTGTAATCCCTTTTGATATGGTGCCAAGTCAAAAAATATCCAAACTTTGGGTGTACTATATAGAAAAAGTCGTTATCTTATATCAGCGGCTTATATTTTTAGTAAACTAAGTATCTAATTAAATTAGATGGTTTTATAGTAATATTATTAAATAGTAGTAATTCTAGTAAAAAAAGAGTGTTAGAAAAGGCATTAATGGAATTAAAAATAGATAATTACGAAATAATATCATTTGATGTGAAATCTGGGGTTAGTAGTAAACCAATTGGAAAAGAGATTATAAGGGGTGCTGAAAATAGAAATTAAGAATTAAAAATGGTAGCTGATG
>JAGZRP010000007.1 GCA_018381595.1 Bacillota bacterium | reverse complement strand
CTCACGAAATCGAAATATGTGATTTTATGCAATACGACCAATCAAAAGATATATTTAGATGTTATGAAATAAAGGTAACTAAACAAGACTTTTATAGTAAAGCTAAAAAGACGTTTGTAGGAAATTATAATTATTATGCTATGCCAAAAGAACTTTATGAAGAAGTAAAACAAGATATACCTGATTATGTTGGTGTAGTGGATACATATTGTAATTGTTTAAAGAGACCTAAAAAGGTTGAATTGAAAGTTGATAAAGAAAAATTGCTAATAAGTATGGTTAAATCTTTAAATAGAGAAAACTACAAACATTTTTATAAGGAATTGAGGGATAAACAATGACTAAGCAATATATTGTAGAAAAATCATGTACCCTTCCTCTCTGTTGTGTTGATAATGATGTCTATTTTGACTATATGACAGGACAAATTATCGATAATCCAAACACCCTTAACTTTATCGAAGAAGGTTTAAAACGAAAATCAATGAAGATTGAAGATATCGATTTGGTTATTTATGAGATGGCTTATGAAAAAGAGGGTAACATTAAGTATGTAGGTGGTCATAAATTAGTACTTGATACTATACATACAATCGTCGCTTACAACTATGTTATCAATGGTTGTTCTAACTATTTAGATGAAAGCAAACATCTCTTAACTAACGACAGAAGGCAATATATTATTGATAAATTGATGAAAGGTGAATACGAACAGGTGAAAATATGGGAGTGAATAAAAAAATAAAAGACAATCTGTACGACTTGTATGCTTCTTATTCACAACATAGAGCCTTGTTTGAATATTATCAACAAAATAAGTCGATGCGTACTAGGAAAGAGATAGAAGAACGTATCAAATATATCAAAAAGAACAAGATCAATCAAAGAAATGAATTAGAGACACTTTATTGGGTATTAGGGATTGTAGGTGATGGAAATGAAAAACTTTAGTAAAGAGGATAAAAAATGGATTGAAAAGTGTAAGAAATATCCTAGTAAATATAAAATTTATGTTGATAACGATATGATATTTGTTGAAGATGTTTTTACAGAAGAAAGTATATATACTTTTGAATATTTTGATTATGACTTCATTGTACAAGTGTTAAATTATATTGGATGTAATGCAGAGTGGGTGTAATTGAATGCTCACAGTAAAGCAAAAAATGCTCCTAGAAGCCATTGAACATTTTATCAATGAGAATGGTTATAGCCCAACTAATAGGGAATTGGCAAAGTTGTTAAATTGGAATACTAGACAGGTATTTGATAAGTTGATGATTTTAGAAGAAAAAGGTTATATCAAAACAGAAAATAGTAAAGCAAGAACGATTAAAGTGTTGAAAGGTAATGAGGATAAGTGAAATTTAAAAGAAACATAAAATATTGGTTTCAAAGGAGAACTCGTGGCTGGTCTGATGATGAAACATGGAATTTGGATTATGCATTTATTAAATGGGTTAATTCAAGGTTTAAAAAATACAAAGAACAGGCTAGTGCAACAGTGGATTTAGACTATCATAGATTTGAATATAAACGGAAAGAATACACACAATTAGAACTAATTGATAAAGTAATAGAACTATCAGATAAGTACTTAAATACTAGTTTGCTCGAGAATAAGTTAGATCCAATTAAAAATGAGATATTTGATATATTCAAGTTGATATTTTGGACAATGTGGTGGTAGAAATGAAAATAATAACTAACAAAATACAATGTAAACATTGTAAGGATATAATTGAAAGTAAAGAAATACATGAGTTTAAAAAATGTAAATGTGGTAAAGTTGCTGTAGATGGCGCACATCGTTACTTAAGAAGACTCTTCCCTTATGATCCTGCAGAAGATCATTTTATAGAGTTAAGTCATTATATAGATGATGATGGAATGGAGGTAAATAGTTCGAGCAGTGAGTCTTATATTATTCCTACAAATTGTGGCATTTTAGACAAGTATTATTATGGTCAATTGTATCTATCTAAAAAATGGTATGTTAGACCGGTAGGTTGGGCTGGTATTTGGAAAACTGAAGGAGATAAACAATATTTGATAGCGTGTAATATAGAACAACAATTTGATACCGAACAAGAATGTATTGATTATATAAAAAGCAGAGGTGATAATAATGAAAGTAATTAAACACGGTAAAAATTATATTAGATATGGTAAATGTGACTGTGGTTGCGAGTTTGAATACGATAGGAAAGACACTAAGGCATATAAAAGAGTTTTGACAGATGCACCTTATCATATCGGTGGTAAGTGGTTTGAAGAAAGAGAAGCAACAAAAAAGGAATTAAAAGATAAAGATATCAATTTCTATGTTACCTGTCCAGAATGTGGCAATCGTGTATCAGTAGATAGGGAGATATAAAATGAAACTATATGCGATAAAAAGAAATGGTTATGATATTCCTTATAAAGTGTCATATAGGCAAAATGTTGGCTTATATTCTACACTTGAAGGCTGTAAAAGAGCATTAGTAGCCGAAAAACGATATTGTCATAACTTTAATCCGAACGATTATGAAATATTGGAATATGATTTTGATTTTAACAATTATAAGGTGATTAAATGTTAGATGTATCACAATATATAAAACTCATTCTACAAAAGAAAAAATGGACGTTAAAGCAGTTCGCTGATGAGATAAATAAAGTAAAAGAAAAAGCAGGTATCAATAGTAAAACTACAAGGCAGAACATAAACAATTTTCTTAATCAAGTAGATGATAAGCATATATTACGATCTAAACAGCTGGTTTTATGGGAAAAAGCATTAGAGTTGCCATTAGGAACATTATACGAAATGGTAGAGTTGCCAAAAACGAGAGATGGCATGAGAGAATTAAAAGAAATAATAAAGAAAGTAAGAGGTAATTAGATGATAAAAAAGGAAATTTATCCAAAGACAAAAAGGGTAAGTTGTACAGGTGATAAAGTTTGTATAACTGAAAAACTTGACGGAAGTAATTTAGTATTTTTCAAAAAGAACGATAAACTATATTTTGCACAAAGAAATAACATCATTTGTATTGATGAAATTGAAGAACAAAAAAATATGTTATATAAAGGGTTATATCAATGGTTATTAGACAATAATGGTGTTTTAGAAAGTGAACTTCACGAAAATAGTGCTATTTGTGGTGAATGGCTAGGTATGGGTCAGTTAAAATATAATATAGATGATTTTGATAAAAGATGGTATATGTTTGCAAAGGCGAACATTGATGATGAATTCAATTTGTATAATTTGAATTACGATCATAGTTTATTTATTTATCCATTTATTAGTCAAGAAATTCCTAAGTTTATGGGAATTGTTCCAGAAGTTGCAGAATTAAATGTTATTCCAACTAAGGAACATTTAGACAGTCTTTATGAAAAATATTGTAATAAGGAAAAAAGGAATGTAGAAGGATTTGTTGTCAATTACAAAAACATGATTACTAAATATGTAAGAATGAAAAATGGTAAATTAAGAGAACATTTTGATAGAGGTGAGTAGATGGAATTATTTTATGATAGTGGAAAACGATATGATAAAAATGGAAAAGTGATTGTAAAAGGGGTTCCTTATGTTAATAACGAAAAGCGAAAGTTAAAATTAGAACGAAAAAAGAAAAAGGAACAAAGAAAGTTGTTAAAGAAAGAAGGAATGAAATATGAATAATATGTTAATTAAAAGCCAAGATGGTAATTTTACAGGATTTGTGAAATATATCGGAATTGGTCAAAGACAAGATAATGGGCTTATTGGAGATAAGTTAAAAGAATTGCTCTATAAGAAAAACATGACAAGTGATGAACTTATCAATAGGGTTGATAATAGCTATAAAGATAATATTAAAAGAGTGTTAGATAATCAAGAAATACCAAAACCTAAGTTAGTTGAATTGATTATTACCAATTTATGTGTAGATAAAGATTACTTTATTGAAACTGAATTACAAAACATTATCGTTACAGATAATAACATTGTTATTGCTGAATATGATACCAATAAACGAGCATTAGAAGTTAAAAAAGAGTTGGACAAGCTTATTATTGAATGCCATAAAAAAGGCACTCCTATTGTGATAGAAATGCCAAAGGAATAGAAAGAAGGAATTAAGAATGATGAATTTTAAAGAAAAAATGTTATTTGAGCTAATAGAACTTGTAAAAAAAACAACAAAAATAGAAGTAAGATTAAGTCAGAAAAGTGAAGATATGACTAAACGAGAAATAGAGATTTTAGAAAAACAATACGGCATTATGTGTCAATATGTTGATGTGTTAAAGGAAAGAATTAATTATTACTTGAACCAAGAAATGATTGAGGTGAATAAATAATGATAGTAAAAGTAATTAAACACTTTGGTGACAAGGAAACTGGAGCAACTTATGCAGAACAAATCAAAAGAGAAGTAGGGGACATTTTTGAATGTAATGACTCTCTTGCACAAGAAAGAATTGAAAAAGGATTTGTTGTAGAGGCAACTGATGAAGAAGTAAAAAAATATACAGATAGTATTGATACGATTGAAAACGAAGATCCAAATAATGGTAAACTTGATAGTGAAGATAATGACAACGATGATGAAAAAGGCGATAATGAGTTGTCATTACTAGAAGAACTACCATATAATGAGTTACAAAAAAAAGCAAAAGATTTAGGTTTAAAATTCGTTGGTGTTTCAAAAGAAAACTTAATCAAATCAATTAAAGAATACGAAAAGCAACAAGAAGAAATGAAAAAAGATTAATTTAAACATATAAAAGTGTAGCACTTTTCTGTAAGGGAAAATACAGAAAAGAGTGATTAAATGAATAAATTAAAAATTGGCGATAAGATAGATATCCAACTTCCACAAGAAAAAAAGAAAACAACTATTGAAAGTACATTTTTTGATATATTGTCAGCGCTAAAGTCGCCTAAATTAAATCAAAGTCAAAAATTAACATGGTGTAGCACAGTATTTGAAATATTGGAAGAATGGTTCAAAGAAAACGATCTAAAAAGTGTTAGAGTGGCAAAAGAACGCTTGATTCCAATATTATACAATTTAGTTGAGAAAGGGAGCATAGAAAATAAGTCTCTCTTTTTTGATTTTTATAAAAGAGCATACTGTTTTTGTGCTAGAAGAGACTTTGAATGCTTCGTAGATTTTATAGAATGGAAATCCCCAAAGAAAGTCCTTGCTAATCGTAGAGAAGTATTAAAACCGTATGTTGACGCTTTAAATAGAATTGCTTTTGATGATAAGTTGCAATATATTGTGGTTTCATACCCACCATCAATGGGTAAATCATATCTAGCAACATTATTTACTGCTTGGGGATATGGACTTAGTATTGATAATTCAGTATTACGTATATCTTCATCTGCCGAATTAGTAACTGGGTTTAGTAGAGCTATTAAAGGATATTTGTGCAGTCCAGAATTTTCAGAAATATTCCCATTGTTTAAATTATATAATGGTAAGCCATTTAGCACAGAAAAGGAATCAGATTGGAAAATTAAAAATTCTAACGTCCCAAAATCTAATCATATTGCCCGAAGCCGTGAGGGAACAACTATCGGAGAAAGAGCGTCTTTTGCTATAATTTTTGATGATTTAACAAAAGGAATTGAAGAAGTTAATAGTGAAAAAGTACAACGTGAAAATTATGACAAGTGGCTTACTGAATGGTGGAACAGACGTGATGGACAAAGATGTAAATATATATTTGTTGGTACGCAATGGAGTCCTGAAGATATATTAAATAAAATTATTGAAGATAGAAACAAAGTATCATTATTACAAGAAACAGATAATCCATATGTAATGGAAAGTGAAGATCATTCTACTATTGTTATTCGTGTACCTATGCTTGATGATAATCATAAAACAACCTGTCCAGAAGTATACCCACAAGAAATAGCAGAACAAATTGAACAAAACACAGACCCTTTCTTATTTAGTTGTGTTTATCAACAACAGCCTATCGCCCCAACAGGAAGAGAATTTGCTTGGGAATGTATTAGAACATATATTGAATTGCCAGATAATTTAACTATAAATTCTATGGCAACACTAGATACAGCACGAAAAGGGAAAGATAACGTATCTATGCCAATCTTTAAGAATGATAATAATGGCAATCATTACTTAGTAGATGCTATTTATAAGCAAAAACCTATGGACGATTTATATGATGAAATAATTGAAAAAATAATTGAACATAAAATTACTACTTTGGTTATTGAAAATAATATTGATACTTCCTTAAAAAGATTGTTAGAAGATAGGTTACATGAAAAAGGTATTTTCTATTGTGATATTAAAGAAAAATATAATACAGTCAAAAAAGAAGAACGAATTAAAAACAACAGAGGTATTGTTCAAAAACAGATTGTTTTTCCAGACAAGTCAATTGTACGACCAAATACTGATATAGGAAGAATGATGGATAATATTACTAAATACTCGTTTGACAAACCAAATTTACATGATGATGGTGTTGATTCTGTTTGTATGTATGGTGGAGAGATCATAATGGGTAAGTCCGTATTACCAAAAGCGAAAGCATTTAAAAGAATTTTCTAGCAAAGATACTAAAATGTATCTTTTTTTCATGCAAAAAGATCAACATTTGTTGATCTTTTAGACTTCAAACCTATCACTTTTTTCATAATTGATATATAAATGTAGCGAACCTACCAGTTTTCCCCTTCATGGTGGTTCAAGTGCTACACGGGAGCATAACCGTAGAATTTATTTTATTGTTGTGTTCCCAGCTTTTATATTTTGGGAATATCAAAGTATGAAAGTCGGTGAATTATGGAAAAGGAACAAATTAAAACAACTAAAACAGCTGAAATAGTTGAAGAAAATACAAATGCACAGTTACCTACTGAACAACCAATGCCAATAGTACAAAACGACGTAAGGTTGTATGGTAGAAAAATTATATATGCTGATTATGAACCAGAAGAAATGAATGAGCAAACAATCACAAAGATATTGAATGATATATTTAGTATTCATTTGCATAATTCATATGAAATCAATTATTTAGAGAATTATTACAAAGGTTTCCAACCAATTTTAGATAAAGTTAAAGAAGTAAGACCAACTATCAATAACAAGGTTATTGAAAATAATGCTTATTATATGGTTGAATTCAAAAAAGGCTTTGTATTTGGGAAACCAATGCAATATGTCCAACTTGGTGATGTAGCTAATGAGGAAGTGGGAGAGTTAAACAGTTATATGCAAGCTGTTGATAAATATTCAAAGGATATGGATCTTGCCGAAGACTTATATACTTCGGGAATAGGTCATCGTTTAGTATTACCAAACATTAGTGAAGATGGACCTTTTTTAATTGAAAATTTAGATAGTAAAACTACTTTTATAGTTTATTCAAGTAGCGTATTACATAAAAAACTATTTGCCTGTACTTATACAAAAGGAGTAAATAATTCAACTATAAAAGGAAGTATTTATACAAACAATGCATTTTATAGTTTTACAACAGCTAGTCCATTTACAGCTTTTGAAGTTAAGCTTGTTAAAGGACATATTTTGGGAGATATACCAATATTCGAATATTACTTAAACAAATCTCGTATGGGAATTATTGAAGTAGTTATGGATATTTTAAACGCAATTAACAGAATAACTTCTGATGAATTAGATGGGTTAGAACAGTTTGTTCAAAGTTTGTTAGTATTTATAAATCAAGACGTAGACCAAAAAGATTTAGAAGCGATGCTTAAATTAGGTGCCGTAAAAATGTTTTCACCTGAACCAGGAAAAAATGCTGATTTAAAATTGATATCAAATGAAATCGACCATAGTAATACGAAAATTTTGCATGAAAGACTGTTTAATACAGCCTTAAATATTGTTGGAATACCTAAGAATAGTGATAAAGCAAGTGGTGGAGATACAGGACAGGCTAGATATCTTGGTGAAGGCTGGACAATGGCAGATGCAAGAGCCGATGGTGATGAAACAAAATTCAAACAATGTGCTAAACCTGAATTGAAACTGATATTACTTATTTGTAGATTAGCCCCAACAAGTAAGATAAACACATTAACGCTTAGAGATGTTGATCAAAAGTTACCAAGAAATAAATCTGATAACTTCTTAGTAAAAGCACAGGGATTAATGAATCAAATTCAAAGTGGAATTTCACCAGACGTTGCAATGACTACAAGTGGTTTATATAGTGATCCTAATGAGACTTTCAATAAATCAATGTCATTTTATGGAGGTTCAGAAAATTGGGTTAGATTATTTATAGAAAAAACAAATAAACAAATTCAAGACAACAAAAATAACGAAGAAAAGCCAGAGGATGGAGAAGCATCGACCATCGAGGACAGTAAGTCTAAAGTGTAGGGTAACCGATTAGATGTGTGAGTGATGACACACCTGGCTGATTAATAACATTGCTCCATAGCGAGCCAGATGGGCAGTATAAGAAACTCGAGGGAAGTACAACCTCATTAAAGTCTTATACGTAAGTCCAATCCAAAGCATCCCTAGTGGACTTTGGAATTTATATTCCGATGATGTAACGGTAGCATAACAGTCTCCAAAACTGTTTGTCTGTGTTCAAATCACAGTCGGTTTGCCAATGACATATTGTGATAATTGGTAGTTAGACGGTCTTGAAAACCGTTGGTCAGAAATGGCTTGTAGGTTCAAGTCCTCTAGTGTACGCCATAGATGAATATAACTGATTATTCAGTTGTAGATAAAAGGGAAAACTGCTGGTAAACCCTATCCTAAACAAAGTAGTGTAACGAAATATACAATATTTGTAATTAGTTAGGTAATTATAATGCGTATTTAACAGTTCGCTACCTTAATGGTAGTGTACTGATGTAGTGTAACTTTACTGTTATCAGAGGGCTGTGTGTAAGCAAAAAGATAATCATCAGTACAGTGCTATTAACTAGCATAAATTTGCTCATCATACCGAGCATAAAGTGTATGACACTCATTTAGGCAACGGGAAGCCTATAAACCGTTAGAGTGGGAAAGGTTAGAAATGAATGAAGTAATTGAAAATGTATTAAGTGATGAAACTTATACAACTAATGAAGAAAGGGTAGAAGCAATTAAGAAGGGCTTGGCAACATTAGTTATACCTAAAGATAAGTATAATGACTTAAGTGCCAAGTTAAAAACAGCTGAAAGCAACTATAATTCTTTATCAACTGAATTCGATGAATTCAAAAAATCAAAAATGACAGATGATGAAAAACGAGAAGCTGAATTAAAACAATTGGAGTTAGACAAAAAAACAACTGCTACTGATAAAAGTAGATTAGCAGTTAAAGAATTGCTTTTTGATAATGGTATTAGAATTAGTGATGAAGATAATGAACTAAAAGAGACTTTATCAAACATTATTAGTGATGATTATGAAAAGTCTATCAAGTTGGCAAATAGTTTTATATCTATTATGAAAAAAGCACAAGATGAAACTAAAAAACAAACAGTAACTGATTTACTTAATGATACTCCAAAACCAACTGTTAGCACACCGAATAGTGGAACGGTTAGTAATTTAGATGCTTTTCAAGAAAAATTCGATGAAGCTGTCAAGAATGGTGATTCTGTTGGACAAGCTATGTATACAAGAATGATCCAAGAAGAACAAGCAAAATTAAACACACCAAGTGTTTAGGCAAAAGTGTAGCACTTCGTTAAAAGAAAAGGGATAGAAAACTTAACGAGGTGATTAATTATGACAGGTGCAGAAACTATTCAAAGTTTTAACACATTAAATTATGCAGGGATGTTATATACCAAATCAAATAAGAAAACTCCTTTCTTAAATATGATTTCAGGACATAGAAAATATACAAATTCTGTAGAGTTTATAACAGGACAATTTTATGAAAATGAGAAAGCAAGTATTCCTAATATTAGCGAAACTGCTTCATTAACTGCTCCAACTGCTTCATTTGTAACAAGAAGTCAAAAGACAAATGTTACTCAAATATTTATGAAGACAGTAGCAATCTCATATGCTAAACAGTCAAATATGGGAACATTAGCAGGAGTAAATCTTGCTGGGCAAACTGCTAATCCACAAAATGAATTAGATTTCCAAGTAGCCAGAAAAATGGAAACATTATCAAGAGATATTGAAAAAACATTTATTCAAGGAACTTATAACAAGGCGACTATGGATACAGAAGTAAATAAAACAAGAGGTATGGACGAAGCAATTACTACAAATGTAATTAATGCAGGAAATAAACCACTTGATATTTGGTTAGTAAATGATGCTCAACAAGCGATTTACGATAATCAAGGTGATATTAGTAATTTATATTTATGGACTGACACAGTTGGTTTAAATCAATTAAATGCCGATGCTCTTAAATGGGGTATGAAAATGGGAGAACCATATTATAGTGCTTATGGAGTACAAGTATATGACATTATCTTACCATTAGGTATTGTTCATGTTGCATTAGGTGAATTTATTCCAAGTGGAACAGCATTCCTATTCAATTTTGATGTAATTGGACCAGTAGAACAACCAGTACCAAACAAAGGAAATTTCTTCTTAGAAGAATTAGCTAGAACTGGAGCAGGTATTAAATATCAATTATTTGGTCAAATTGGATTAGACCACGGTCCAGAATGGATGCATGCAAAAATTACTGGATTAAAAACTACATTTGATAAACCAACACCAACAGTAGATGTTAATGTTGTTTCAAATCCAGCAGTATCAGCTTAATTTAAAATCTAAAAAGTGAGGAAGTGTATTTATGAGTCAAGAAGAACAATTAAAGAAAATGCGACTAGAAATCTTAGGCGATGTAGCCAATGACACAAAAGATGAAGTGTTTAAATTAAAACTAGATGACGCAGAAGTTGTGGCTCTAAATACACTTTATCCTTATGATTTAGAACAAAAAGAATTAGATAAAACAAACAAACGACTTATGAATTGGCAGGCGAGATGTGCAATTGAACTATATCGTGCAATGGGAAAAGAAAGAACATCATCTTATCAAGAAAATAGTTTTTCAGTTACATTTTTAAGTTCTCTAGTATCAGCAGATTTAAAAAATGAATTAAAACCACCAAAAGTAGGTGTTCCTAAATGATAACTGAAATAAATGTTAATCCAAGTGATTGGAAAAAAGATGTTTATATAGCTAGTAAGTTAGATGTTACGTATGATGACGATGGTAATGAGATTCCTATCTATAATAAACCAAACGAAAAGCCTTATAAATTCAATTATCAACCAGTTAGCACAGACGCTGAAATTTCAGAGTTTGGTGAGAATGCCAAAATAATGAAAAAAGCAGTAATTCCAATATCATATCAAGGTCAATTTAAAGAGTTTGATGTCGCTTATCTTGACGGTGTAACACCTGATGAAGAAGCAAATAATGGCGATAATGCCAATTACAGATTATTACCACCAAGAGATGGTAATTCAGTTATAATTATATATTTTGAAAAGCTTACAGGAAAGTAGGTGTAACTATGTACAAATTTACAAATGGAATAGTAGTCTTTGATGAAAAGACAAGAGATAACTATTTAAAAGCGGGATATAAATTGGAAATCAAATCAAAAAAGATTGAATCACAACATATTCCACCTGGAATAGTTAAATTTGATGAAGAAATAGAGGGTGCCGACATTAATGTCGGTAGCACGAAGAATGAAAACAGTTCTAACGATGGAACTATCGAAGAAAAGCCTAGAAGAAGCAAAAAAGTTTCTAAATAGATACAGGGATGCTTATTCAAAGGGTGTCGATAATGCTGTTAAATACGCCACAGAGGTGCTTTATAACAAGGTATTAGAGTATTGCTATGCCGAGGGCATTTCAGAGCATACAAGCCAAATAAATTGGTCATATGATAAGAATACCAAAGTAGGTAGAGTTTGGACTAACGATATGGTAATCATTTTTAACGAAATGGGTACTGGTATTGTAGGTTCAAATAGTCCACATCCAAGTCCTAATAGTCAATTTAAAAGTTGGCAATATGATGTTAATGAACATGGAGAAAAAGGGTGGAAGTATCCTAAATCAGATGGAACATTTGGTTGGACACGAGGGTTGCCTAGTAGACATATGTTCTTTAGTGCTTTTGAAGATATCAAAGCAGAAATAGGAAGTATTGTTGATGTTGAAATAAGAAAGACGGTAGGTGATTTATATTGATAGTTGAAAATTTATTTGAAGATACAATCTTTCCAAACTTGAAAGAGTACGTTGAAACTAATTCAATATATAGCCCACTTCTTACAAAAGCAATGCCACAAGAAAGTAAAAAATTTCCTATTGTACCAGTTAGGTTGTTGCCAGTTACTAACAAATATAACAATTTGTCTTACGGTGAACAAACTTATACATTCGCTATTGATATTAATGTTTATGCACAAGATAAAACTGTTGGTAGTAAAAGAATATCAAGAAGGACTATTTGCAATGAAGTTAGTAATAAAATTGTTGATTATTTTGCCAATAATTTTCATGTAACTATTAGAACTGAATTAGACGTTCCTAATGTTGTTTCCAATGTGCATAGAAATAATATAAAAATAACTGGAAAATTAGATACAAAATATGGACTAGATAAGTTAGTTATCTATCCTAATTAAAAAAGTGTAGCACTTCAAATTGTAAGGGAAATTTACAATAAGAGGTGAAAGAAAAAATGTTAGATTTAGGAATTGAAATAAGAATTGTCGATGAGAAGACAGAAAAATTTCCAAAAGAAAAATTAGTGGCAGTTAAAGGTGCTCCTGCGACAGGGCAAGCCGGTGGAACAGTAGAAACTACTACTTCAAGTGATCCAACAAAAGTATATATTCCAGATAGACCAGATACAGGGGATTTAGATTTTACATACAACTATTCTGCAGAAAATTATACAGCAGTAAAAACAGTTTGTGATAACACTACTAAAAAAGTTTTAATTAAATATCCAGATGGAACAGGAGCTTTATATAAAGGTGTTTGTCAAACTTGGAGAAACGAAGTTACTGTTGGGGGATTAATTGAATGTACTTTACATACTGTGCCAAGCGTGACCATTGAAGATAAAACTGTTGAAGAAGTTACTGCATTAATTACAACAGCGTAAAAGAAAGTAGGGAAAACAATGAGAAAATTAAAATTAAAAATTAATGATAAAGATTATCTTTTGGAAATGAGTAGAGATAGTATTAAATGGTTAGAAATGAATGGATTTTCTATCGACGAATTCGATAAGAAACCAGTAACATATTACGATATGATATGGATGAGTTTATTTTTAGTCAATCATAAAGATGTAAATCCTAATTTGGCTATTAAGTTGATGGACAGTTATAAAAAAAGTGGTAAGAAACCAGCTAATGTTATTAAATTTGCTATTGAGGAATATCAAGCTTTTATGAGTGCCCTAACCGATACAGACTCAGCGGAGAACGAAGAGGAACTAGAGATAATCGAAATATAGAAAACGAAGAGCAAAAAGGTAAACAATATAGAAACTTAACAGATTGGTTTTATGATTTGTTGCCTATGGCAATTACATACGGTATGTCTGTGAAAGAGTTTTGGGAAGACGACCCAGACCTATTCTGGGCATACCGTTTTTCTTATTTTGAACGGCTTAGGGCAGAACAAGAAATGTTTAATCACAATGCTTGGCTCCAGGGACTTTATTTTCATGAAGCAATTTCAATTTCATTAAACAATGCTTTTAGTGATAAAAAACTTCAATATACAAACAAGCCTTATGATTTT
>JAGZRP010000006.1 GCA_018381595.1 Bacillota bacterium | reverse complement strand
TTAATAATAGCCCACAAAAATATCTTAACTGGAAAACACTTTATGAAGTATTTTATGGGGAAAGTATGCACTTAATTTGACAATTCAAGATATGAAAAAACAAGATCCTTTCTGGATCTTGTTTTTACAGTCTAATTAAGCTTTGTTTGCTGAACATAGTTGATTTATTCGCCATACTTCCCATTACACCGTAAAACGCTATATTTAAGATTTCAAACAACCATGTTAATAGGAAGAGAACTTCATTATTCCTCTTAGTTCTATAAAAAGTGTGGCTAATTTGAGGCAAAATATTAAATTAAATTTGCCACAAATCGTAAGACCTGGTTTCAAAAATACTAATTTCAATAAATTTAAAAAACCAATTTTATCAATACTTAAAAAAGTTCTCTTAGAAGAAAACTGAGTCTAGTTTCAACTAACTTCAAAAAGATGGTGTGAATTTCATCATTGAAATTATATATACAACTAGTAAATAACCAAACATTTACATTTTATACAATACTCTTAATCAAATAAGTAATGCTCTTGTAATTTGATTTTTTAAAATGAATTAGCTCAATCAAGCTCTATGAATCCAATTAAATCGTCTATTCTAATTTCAAGTAACGATTTTCATAAAGCCATTTAATCTTTTTTGCAACTACATATTCAATAGCATCAAAATCTTCCATTTCATATTTTCTATCTAATACTAATTTAGGAAAAATTTTGTCATTTTTTAATAATTCAACATTTTTGTCTAAAAAATTAACAAATTTTTTAAGTTCTGTTCCTGAATTAAATTCAATAATAAAATCATTAAAAATACTTTTTAAAATTTCCCTGCTATCACCCGGATAATGTTCTATTAAAATTTTATTTACCAGTCCTTGGAAATTGCTATTATCATAATAGTATATACCATACATCTCATCTCGTCTAACTGATTTGTTAGATATAATCTTATGTTGTGGTACTGCAATCATATATCTTCCACCATCTAAATAGTCTACCCAATGAGTATAAATAACTATATTAGCATACTTTATTTCAAATTCTTCCCATGTGAATCCGTCACCTTTCTTTATCATCAATTGATCATAAAATTCACTACGTTTAGATTGACATTTTTTCTCTTCGTAATCTACCCTTTTAATTTCAATAGTAAACATAGGTTCCATTCGATAATATAAAATAGCTCTTTCATCATCATAAACCCAGTTTTCTATATCTGATAAATACAGTTTTACTTTCTCTTCAACTGATAGATGGATGCCAAATCTTTTCCTCCACAGATATTCTATTTTATCAACATCTGCAGTACGATTAATTGGTGTATTTGTATCATTAATCCTAGTATAGATATTTTGTTTCAAAACAACTTTAGGCTTTTGAATATCTTTCTTTTTTGAAGTATAATCTTCAGTTAAAAAATATGGAGTGTGAATGTCATTTCTTATAGTTAATACATCAATTTCATGTCCTTCAACTGTTATTGTTTTCAAAGAAACTGAGGGACGAATTCCTCCAAAAAATTTTTTATCTCTAAGAAATGTAGAAAGTTCATTATTGTTTTTTCGATTAGGATCATCGTTTAGTGAGTAATATTCAAAATCATTATTTTCATCAATACCAATAATGATATAACAGTCTCTATTTTCAATATTATTTGCTAAGCAAATAATATCATGAAGCAGGCATCCATCATCCACATGCCAACTCCTTTTAAAATCCCAGTACCCACCTTCGGATTTTGAATAAATTAAATTTAGTATTTTATCTTCAAATTTCATTGTAGGTTTAAAACCGTCCTTAATATTAATTTAAATATGTATTTGACGTTAAGTCAAGTTTCCTCAGGGTATCTATAAATAAACTCTGTCTCACTGGCAGTTTTAAATAGATAAGAAATAACACTTTCAACATCACTTTCTTTAGGACTTCTAATTTCTGCATCTGAACCATTTTTAAAATAAAATAAAAACTTTGAACTTTTCATACTTATACCCTTTTTACAAGCTACTATTAATATTTCAATTTAATTATCGTCTATGTTACCATAATTTTATTATCAAACACCTAAGAAACAGTTGACGATTACAGATAATGGTCTATAAATATTTGCTGATCATATACATTCACATGAATAACAATTTTTTAGATATTGTCATACGATTTTCTAATAGGTTGATAAAAAATATATATTAGACATTTCATTCTAGCCTATATATAATTACATTCTAGCCTATATATAATTATTGGTAAATAAAAAGGAGTAATAATGAATAATTATTATAATAAATACAAATCTTCCATTGGGTTACAGATGATAAGTGCAGTTATTATTGGTACAATCTTTGGTTCTCTACTTCCTCAATTTTCTAGTATATATCAATTTCTGGGAAAAGCTTTTATATCATTGGTCAGTATGGTCATCTTACCATTGGTATTTCCAGTCATTGTCCTCTCTGTTGCTGAAATACTTAATAAAGAATCATTAGGAAAACTAATTTTGAAAAGTATCCTATATTTTTTTATCATTACTACAATTATTACTGGAATATTCGTAACTGGTTCTTATCTATTAAAATTTGGTCAAGGAATTGATATTGGTCAACAAAAGACATCATTAAATGGCCTTACTAACAACACTAACTTAAACGACTTCTTACTTGGAATCATACCGGCAAATATATTCAAGTCATTATCACAAGGTTCTCTCCTTCCAGTTGTAGTTTTTGCAATTTTCCTTGGCTTTGGAATCGGCAGTTTAGAAAATAGGAAAAATTCAATTTTTATCAACGCTTTATATGTATGGGTTGATGCTATATACAAGATAGTTGAGCTAATTATTAAGTGGGCCCCTTTCGGAGTCTTCGGATTCATTGCAAGCGATGTCGCTACTACAGGGTTTGAAAAATTAATTAGTTTAGGCGAATTTGTAATTGGTACTTATGTTGCTTATAGCATTTTAGCTTTGTTTTTTTACCCATTACTTGCATATATTTTTGAATTAAACTATTTTCAATTAATAAAAAGTATATGGAATCTTTTACTACTTGCATTTATCTCAGGGAGTTCGAGTGTAGTCCTTCCTGAACTTCTTAAAAGATTAAAAAATAACGGATCTGACGAGAATATTACTGACTTAGTTGTTCCCCTAGGCTATACTTTTAATTTGCAGGGAGCTGCTGTATACTTTTCAATTGCCACAATTTATATTGTTAATGTATACAATATAAATCTGTCGACTTCTCAGATAATCTATACCATTTTTATACTCTCACTTATCGGAAAAACTGCAGCAACAGTTCCTTCCGGCGCAATTGTAGTTCTACTTGCTTCAGCAACAATGTTAGGACTTCCTAAAGAAGGTGTTGCATTAATCTTTGCAGTTGACTTTTTTGTCAATGCTGGCAGAACAGCTTTGAATGTCCTTGGACAAGGAATGACAGTTTTAATTATTGAAAAATTGAATAAAAAATATTTATTTTAAAGTTTTAAAGGAGAACAAAATGGAAACTTCAAAAGTTTATATAATACATGAAAATTTAGAATGGACTCAACATTTGGTAAATTGGTTGGAACATTATGAAATTCCATATGAACTATGGGATCTATCTAGCGGATATTTAAATCTTCAAGAAGAACCTCCTAAAGGAATATTTTATAATAGGATGTCCGCATCTTCACATACAAGAAATCACCGCTATGCTCCAGAATACACTGAACAGGTTATTTCTTGGTTAGAATTCCATAATAGAAAAGTCATAAATAGTATCGATGCAATCAATTTTGAAGTTAGTAAAGTTAAACAGTATCTAAAGCTAAATGAAGTTGGAATTACAACCCCAAAAACAATTGCTGTCCTTGGTTCAAAAAACATAATTGAAGCAGCAAGAAAATTAAATATTTATCCTTTAATTACTAAACATAATAGAGCTGGTAAAGGATTAGGTGTCAAACTATTTAATAATGAAGAAGAATTAAATAACTATGTTACAGGACCTCTTTTCGAACCTTCAATTGATGGCATTACTTTATTACAAGAATATATAAAACCTAAAGACGGTAGAATTAGAAGATCTGAATTTATTAATCAAAAATTTCTATATACAGTATCAATTGACTCATCTGATGGTTTCCAACTTTGTCCTGCGGATGAATGTAATATTGGAAGTCGCCCCGAACAGTTAGAAACATCAAATAAATTCGAAATAACTGACCCACTTCCTCTCGAACTTCAGAATATGTTCGAAAAATTTTTGAATTCAGCAAAAATTGATGTGGCAGCAATTGAGTGGATAGAATCTGAAAACGGAAAAATCTATGTATACGATGTGAATACTAATACAAATTATAATCCCGAAGCTGAAAAACGTGCTAATCTTTTTGCCCATGAACATCTTGCACTCTATTTACAAGATTTACTAAAAACATTATAGTACTTTTTATAACTTATGGCTGAATCTCTTTAATTATTTAATTTAATAAATGACGTTAAGTCAAGTTTTTAGAGTAACAAACGTAGAATTTTAATCTATTTATCCAAGGAAACAAAACCATCTCCCGATATACAATAAACTCTTATTCAATTTAGAGTTACTGAGGTAAAATAAGGATTCAATACGAATCAATACAAAAGAAAAACGCTAATTTTAAGCGTTTTTTTCTTTTTGCCAAATGCGATATATTGCACTGTATTTCAATTCAAACTCTACCTTTTTCTCTACCTTTTTTTAAGACCTGGTTTGTCAGGTTTTGATTTCATATTTCTCGAAAAAGCTTTAAACTAGCCCTTAACGGCTTTTTGTTTTACTCAAAAATTGATAAAATTTTATTTAATTTGAAATAACTCAGTTAACTTTTATCAATTAAGATTAGCTATTAAAAGAAAACTTTTTATGAAATTCTCTCATTGATAATTATTCTTATCTGAATTTTTCTCTTCTCTTATCATTGACATATATTTTTTATGTTGATTTTTTCGCTTATTTTCTGATTTTGAATAAGTTAGAGAGTAGAACAGTAGAAACACTACAAAAGCCATTACGATAAATACCATGATTATTACTCTCCTTTATCTTGTGTGTTAAAAGCTTTTTCAATATTATCAGTATTATTACGTCGCTTCATCTCATTAGCATTTGAGTGAACATTACCGCTAACAGTTCCAGCAAGAGCAGCAAAGACAAGGGTTACCAGTCCTTTTAAAACATTATCAAGTATTGAATTATTATTGTTATTATTGTTGTTATTTTTATTAGTACTCATTTTTAATTTTCTTTATTTTTAATATATAAATTTAAATTATTGTAAAATTCCTCTGCATATTCAGTATCTAATAGGAACTCATCCCATTTTGAATTAAACTCATTGAATAACTTTCTTTGCGTGTCCATAAATTCAGTATGAGATAACTTGCCTATGATTGCCTCTCTTTTTACTTTTTCTAACTTTTCTAGAATTGTACTAGCATCGTTATCTTCAGCATTACGAAATGGAGTAGACTTTTTAGCATAGTCAATATCTTCATCTAAAAGATAATCATTGTCATCATTATCATAATAATATTCGTACTGTCTTGTATTATATTCATACGGTTGTCCCATAAGACTCCTGCTCCTTTAATAATTCATCAATTAACTGTTGCTGTTCCGATAGTAATGCCTTATTTGTTTTAGATTGATAATAAAATACTTGACATACATTTTTGAAAATCAATACAATCATTACCCAATTCAAAGTCCCACCATCATTAGCATTAGTTTTCCTGTCCTTAGTTTTTGTAGCATTTTTTATACCCTCTTTTAGAGAATGAAAATCTTGAATATCTTGTGTTTGAAATAGGTATAAAAACATTTGAGTGATAACGCAAGAACAATAAGAAAGAACTTTTAATTGAGCTTTAGTTGCATCAATTGTATCTATATCAAATTTTTTCCACTCATTTTCTTTGAGTTTGTAAAAAAGTAGATGAATGCTATCTATAAATGCTATTGAAGTTAAATCACTCGCCCTCATAGTAACAAATTCATTTTGTATGCTATCCAAAATTTTATTGTCTACTCCGTAACCAGATACATTATTTTTAGTAGTAAATTGATTACATAATTCAGTAAATGGTAAAGGAACTCCATTAGGTGTAACCATATCTTTAGCTAGATGAAAAATAGTATGTTCAATTTTATCCCAAATACTTGCAAAAAAATTATTTGTTTCTCTTCCATATGTAGCATTTATTATATCGGACATTGAAAACTTATTTTGGTTAGAGCCACCAACTATATCAGCAACTGTTCTTAAGTTTCCTAATTTGTCTCTCATTACATAGTCCCCAGGGATACTTTTTTTAGCATAAGAAAAAATATCATGTCCCATTTTTCTATGATTAAGTCCGCTACGCATATCATACGGATTATTCTTATCATAGTCCTTATCTTTCATCTTTGAAATCATTTTTTCTAAAGACTTTTTCCCCGTGTTTTTTTCGCTTTTTTCACTACCAATTCTATCAGTAAATTTTGCTACTCTATTAGCAGCATAAATTCCTATTACAATCGCAACAGTAGTATCTAATGCAGGTATTTCAATAAAATAGTCAGGAAATCCATCAGCTAAAGAATCCCAAGACGCATTATACCCATCTGTGACTGCAGTATTATAAATATCTTGATTAGTAGAACCTGTCGAAAGTTTCTTTCCAGTTTGTTTCTGCCATTCGAGCACAGTGGCTTTTTTATCCCAGTAAAATTTATCACTTTCTGGGATAAGGAAATCCTTAATAATCTTTTTTAATCTTTTCATTGTAGGCCCTCTTTTTTACGGACTTTCCCGTCATTATACCACCTATTTATCTAAAAATAAATCTATTTTTGTACACTTTAAAGAATACCGTAGATATTTTTATCTTATGTTAACATCAAAAAAACATCTATGTGACCTTCTCGAGTAGATTATCTAATCTTAACTATTGAGTGTACCGCGCCCAACATACCGAAACGTTCTAACATTCTTATTGTCTGAATCCAAGGTAAAATGAAAATGGAAATAGTGGTCTCGGCCATCTACCGACTTTTGCTTATTGAGCCTAAAGTAATTCTTATGAGATAAAGCCATAGACAATAGAATATCATCAATGATAAACGTCAAAGGTATATTATCCGCTGAATAGCGATAAAAATCTTCTTCAAACTTAATATAGCTTTCTGAGAAGTAGTCCATCTGTAACTTATCTTTATAAACTTCACGTCTATTCATTTGTTTCTCCCCCTTCTGCTAATTGAATCGCTAAAATATTTTCAACCTTTATCAAATGAAATTGCTCATCTGATTTCACCACAATTTCATCTTTGGATATTTCTGTCACCTGTCCTTGATAGGTGACTTTTTGATTATCGTGCTTAATGTCAAATTGCCCCTTTAATTGACCATCATAAATCTGTGAGATGAGTGTTAATTTATCTAGAAAGGTTAGTTCATCTGAAAAATAAACTTTATGTTTCTCTTCACCTAAAGATGTTGTATGATCAGACAAAAAAAGACACCCAGGATAAAACTCTTGAGCGCTTTGAAACGTTGATATAATGCAGATATTAACGTTTTGAGAACTGGCTAGCTTTACGTGCTTTCTTAAGACCTGGTTTGACAAGGTTGGGTTTCATGTGCTTCTAGATTTGCTCTATAACAAATCTCAACAGGCTTGCAGTGCTTCCCTTATTTCATAAATGTTGAATAAGTTTGATTGAATAAGGGAAATACAATAACATTACTATAAAGTTGACCTAAGGAAACATCTTTTTTATTTGATCATTAATTAAGTTAGTTGCTACACTTTTAATTACCTCTAAAGTCATAGGCAGAGCATTTTCTTTAATCTTATTTTTTGTCATATTCCACATAGTATTTTCTCTTATTTTATCCAGAAAATCATGTCCCGCCCAAGTCAATGAACCTACATGAAAAGCATAAATTCTATTATTACCATATATTGGTTCATAACTATCTAGGAGTCCTGCTTCAGCCAGTATTTTACAATGATAGGCTACTGTATCAAGATCAAATCTATCAATATTTAAATTATACATTGCCGTTGATTTGTACTCTGCCTCAATCTTGAATAAAATTAACCGACATAAGTCCA
The DNA here is from genome assembly GCA_018381595.1 of Bacillota bacterium. Lineage (GTDB taxonomy): Bacteria > Bacillota_I > Bacilli_A > RF39 > UBA660 > UMGS2016. The sequence goes on along the minus strand of JAGZRP010000006.1, from coordinate 6,248 downwards.
TATTTCTTTCCATGGTGCTACCTCAACGCTGTGTTTATTTTTATATTTATAGTATATTATAGAAAGAAACAAAGCTTCATCTTTAAGATATAATGTAGGAAAAATTTTCCGAAAAATATGTATTTTCTCGAAAGAAAGGTTTCTGTTACAATAAAAATGACGTATTTATTCTGTAACATATATTTGATAAAATGCAGTAAAGTAAGAAGGTAATTGAAATGAAGAAAATTATCAGTCTTATTCTTTTATTGATAGCTACTCTTTCTCTGATTTCTTGCTCTTGCAAATTACATGATTCACTCGATGGTGAGTATTATTGGATTTCAAGCGAACGAAATGAATTAGCCTTTACAATTAAGGGAGATAAAGGTACTATAGAGCATGGTGAAGCTGATTACTTCACAATCAACAAAGAAAACGCACATTAAAACTCACAGGTGGCACTACTTCTGATTCAACAGTCAAATATAAATACAAAGATGGCATCATTACAGTAAACATAACAGGTGTTGAACGTGATTATTATCAGAAAAATAGCAACGCCTATAAAGAAGCCCTAAAACAATTTAACTATAAATAGAAAGGATCTTCGCATGCAAAATTTAGAAGAACAATACGAAAATCTTTATGATTTCATAAAAAACCTCGAAATCTTAATTGAAAAGAATATTTTTCAAGGGCAAAACATTGAAGAAGTTCGTCGCTTTGGAGATGAAGTCATGGTAATTTGTAAATCAAAGTCATTCAACATTTCTATTAACGATTTGAAGTCTCTTAATTCATTTAACGAACTTCTTATGATAATTCCTAAGAATTCAAAAGCATATTTCACATCCCTAATAGAACATTTCTACACAGATATCATTGAACCAACTAAAGATGAGTTTTATTGATAAATAGACACCTCTCGATGAAAAAAGGTGTCTATTGTCTTATATCAATTTAATGACTTCTAAGCTACCGAAAAGTTGGTTACGGTGTTTCTTTTTTATACGCCATGCATTGCCATGATTCTTACCTTCATACTTACCTTCTTTAGAAGTATAGCCACGCCAATCATAAGTTACAACTCCCAATTTAATTAAGGAGATGAATGTCATAAATTGAGGGGAACGAGTCAACTCTGCTTCTGTGTATTTAAACTCAGCAATGTCACCATTCATCCTACTTTCCGCTTTTACCCAAAGCGTGGCAGGGTGTTTTAAATGAAGCTCTTTTTCTAAATCTTCAAAATGCCAATAGGCCACTCGTTGAGAGGTTTTATTCTCCTGTCTACGAATTTCTACAGTTCTATCGCTTTCATTTACTTCCAAATAAAATCCTTGATTATTTTGAGGTGACATCTCAGACCCAATGGTGATATATAAACTATTCATGCCGGGATGCTTGTCAGATTCATATCCATACAACCTCGCAAACGCTGATACCCGACTACGATCATTAGACTCAAATTCTGCTACAGGCGTACCTTCAAACCTCGGACGTAATGTAAATAAAGTATCAAGTGTTTTTGAAGTCTTAGACTTCAGTTCAATCAAATCTTCAAAGTCTGCTTTTTGGCTATTATTAGTCTTAATTCCTAGTAAATTCTCCAGTGTGTCACCAGCATCTTTATGAGCAATTTTCCCTACACCTTTAGAATTAGGATGATAACCTTTAGAAGCAATCTCTTTTACCTTAGGAATTAATCTAGAAAGTGCCTCTTTAATTTTATCCTGTCCAAAAATTTTGGCTAAATCTTTATCTGATAAAATCCCCCTAGAAACATTAATAATAATAACCCTGCTGCTACTTGAATCTACAGATATGTACATCAAGTCGCCAGAATGGAAATTTTCTTTAAATTGGCGCCCATAAATCCAAAACCTCTCATCTCCTCGTGTGTTAGCACGATAGCATGACATCTTTGTTTCAAATTTTTCTTCACCAATATACAATATTACATCCAACTTTTTCTTCTCACCATTTTTGAGTGATTGATAGTCCATTAATCCATACTTTTTAAGAACATCCTGAACGAATACGTTGGCATCTATTATGCTTTTAGATAGCATTGTATCTGTTAGGCGAATAACTGTGTATTCTCTTTCATTATATTTATGGATTTGTTCAATAAATTGTAGTTCGTCTTGATATGGTTCAAAAAGCATATTAATAACTATCTAAACATTTCAGATATAGAAATATTTAGTCCTTCTGCAATTTTTAATAATGTTTCTACCCGAGGATTTCTTGTTTTAAAATTTAACAAGTCACTTATTGTTGATTCACTCAATCCAGTTGTTATTTTTAAAGAATAACGTGGACTGTTTTTAATTTCGAGTTGGACTCTATTCACAAAATTTCTTAAATAATACTCTGTTCCCAGAGCATTAACTGAGTCATCACTAAACATAAAATGTCCATAATGATTTTCTGTTTTCCTATCAAATATTGAAGGAAAATCAATGTCTAATGCTTTACAAACAGTCACAACGAGATCCAATCTCGTTTTACTATTTTTATGATAGGAGAACAACTTCTGAATTGAGTGCCTTGAGTAACCTGTTTTTTCAGCCAATTTTTTATGAGTAAACTGTTTAATCGTTTTAACGCGATTAAGATTTTCAATAGCTATTTTCATTTTTAAACCTCGGGTGATTTATATAGCTATTTTACCTTTAAAACTGATTTTTAAATTCGGATAAATTACCTTTTTAAAGGGTTTAAAATTCGGATATATTTACTTTTCAATTGGTTATATTCAACAAGTAAAAAAATATATACAATTAATTATCTAAATAATCATATTTTTTGCGGATAAATAAGTATAGAAATTACTCAATAGTTCATCCTGGACTTGAATAGTTCTTTTTGATATAATATTAGAAAGAAAGCGAGAAGTTTAAAAATGCCATATGCAATTGATTTATTCTGTGGTGCTGGAGGTTTTAGTGAAGGAATCTTACAGGCTGGATTCGATATACTTTTTTCTAGCGATAGAAGCCCGATGGCGCAAGAAACCTACGTTAATAGACACCGGCAACTTGGTCTCGAAGAAGGAGTTGATACCCACTTTGAACTAGCAGATATCAAAGATTTAACTTCTGAACGTATTTTTGAAGTGATAAATAACTTAAGGTACGGAAATATTTTTGAACCCGGCGATATTGATGTCATTTTCGGAGGACCACCTTGTCAAGGATTTAGTCGCCTTGGAAAACGAGATGCTAGCGATCCCAGAAATATGCTTTTCCATGAATATTTACGAATTATTCGGGATGTGCGTCCGAAATATGTCGTTATGGAGAATGTTACCGGTATCCTAGACATGCTTATGCTTGATTTTCCTAGCGTGGTTAAAGATGAATCATATTTTGGACAAAGATTAGTAAAGGAAATCCTTAGAGAAGAATTACAAGAACTGGGTTATATTCTACTTGATGTTCAGGTACTAAATTCTGCTAATTTCGGAGTTCCTCAACAAAGAAATCGTGTAGTCTTTTTAGCATACAGAAATGATGTTAATCCTCTTGAATATCCTGAACCAAATGTACTACCCGAAGTAACAGTAAGAGATGCTCTAACTGGCTTATATAATATTAATCAGGATGATATATCTGAATATGCCCAAAATAGGATACAAGGTGAGACACCTACAGTAGCAGGAGGAAATATACCACGAGAACAAATTACAAACATGGAAGAATCCAGACACGATATACTTGTTTCTCAAAGATTCTCTTTATATCAACCCGGAGAAAACACCCGTGCTGTGATTAACCGACTTAAAGCAGAAGGTATAAATCTCCGAGATACTCACCAAGAATTATTTAACGAAAGTCTATTTCAAGTAAACCTATCTATTAATTCTGAAGTTATACACGAAACACTCTTAAAACTTAACCTATTCGATAATAAGTTCCTGACCAGCCGTTGGTTGCATTTCACCAATCGTCAATTAGCTACATTATCTAGTCTAATAAATAATGAACAAGAATTTACCATTGTTCTTAAATCACTTGCTAGCAGGCTAAATACCACTCTAGATCAGGCTAGCACTTTCTGGGAAACAGTACAACCATTGCTAAATAGAGAATACGATGCAGATACTTTCAATCGCTTACTTATGAATGGAGAAATTACTGATAAAATCGGAGAGGCGATTCTAACAAGAAAATCAATACGTACCAGACTTAATCCCGATTCTGTATCTCCAACTATAGTCACTTTACCAGATGACTTTATTCATCCCTATTTTGATAGAGTGCTTACTGTACGGGAAATGGCTAGAATGCAATCGTTTGATGATAGTTTTGAGTTCTTAGGTAAGAGGACAACAGGTGGGGATAAACGATCTCAAGAAACACCTCAATTCACACAAGTAGGGAATGCTGTTCCTCCTTTACTAGCTAGAGCTATTGCACTAAAAGTTAGAGAAGCAATCGAGGCTAATTAATTCACTTTGAAATATAAAAAGACTAGTTCAAAATGGCACTGCACCCATAAAATGAGACACAAGAAAACACTCCTGTTGAATTCTGGTAAACTAGAAACAGGAGTGTTTTTCTTGATTTTTTGGGGCTAGTGCCAATAGTCCGTACTCTTTTTATTTTCCTTCTAAGTTTAACGAATGGTAGCTATACTCAAATATCCTTACATTTTTCATCTCTTTTCTTTGCTTTACTTTAAAAACAAAATAATGATTTCTTCCATCTTTAGCGTTTTCTTGATTTAATCTGAAGTAGTTAGTGTGACATAATGCCATCGTTCGAAGAATATCATCAGTTAAAAATGTTAGTGGAACGCTCATATTAGAATACCTTTGGAAATCTTCCTCAAAATGTGAGTAGCTTTCAGAAAAGTAATCTATTTGTAAATAACCTGCGTATAGATTTCTTCTATCCATTTCTTTCTTCTTTCAATGGCATGAAATTCCCAACAATGATTCCCACTACACGTGGAGCTTCATCGTAAAATATGAGGTAGTCGTGTAACAGAAATTTATTTGCATATCACTAAAAAAACAAAGGATCAATTATACCTATACTTGATACTCTTACACAATAAGTGTGGCAAATCTGTGGCAAAACACAAGAAAAAGGCTTGTCCACATTGGACAAACCCTTTATTTTCAAGTTTATATAGTCTAATTAAGCTTTGTTTGCTGAACCAAATACATCGATACGTTCTTCAACAGCTTCTGTAATAGCTTCGAAACCTGGTTTCAAGAATTTACGTGGGTCGAAGAGTTTCTTCTTGTCGTATTCTGCTTCATTTGCTTCGTATTCAGCAACAAATTTACGTGTTGCGTTAGCAAATGCGATTTGACATTCTGTGTTAACGTTAACTTTAGCAACACCAAGTTTGATAGCTTCTTGGATTTGATCATCAGGAATACCTGATCCACCGTGCAATACGATTGGGAAACCTGGTACAGCTTCTGTCAATTTTTGCAAGTGGTTAAGGTCAAGACCTTCCCAGTTTTCTGGGTAAGGACCGTGGATGTTACCGATACCTGCAGCCAAGAAGTCAACACCAGTTGCAACCATAGCTTTAGCATCTTCAATTGGTGCCAATTCACCTCTACCGACGATACCGTCTTCTTCACCACCGATAGTACCAACTTCAGCTTCAACTGAGATACCTTTGGCGTGTGCTTTTTCTACAATTTCTTTCGCCAATTTAAGGTTTTCGTCAATTGGAAGGTGTGAACCATCAAACATGATTGAAGTGTAACCAACTTCGATACACTCAAGAGCATCATCGTAGTGACCGTGATCAAGGTGAATAGCAACTGGTACAGTGATTCCCATTGATTCAACCAATTCTTCGATAAGAGCTTTACACAATTTGTAACCACCCATGTACTTAGCTGCACCCATAGAAGTTTGGATAAGTACTGGAGCTTTTTTAGCTTCTGCTGCACGCAAGATAGCTTGAGTCCACTCAAGGTTATTTGTGTTAAATCCACCAACTGCATAACCATTGTCACGAGCTGCTTGAACAAATTTTTCTGCTGAAACGATTGCCATTATAAAGGCCTCCTATATTTTTTTGGGTTTGAACCCGTTTACATGTTTATTTTATCACAATTAGACTCAAAAAACTAGTTTTTCTATGATTTGTAAGCGTTTTGATTTTTTTAATATAAAAAAAACCAGTCTCTTGACTGGTTACTCTGCGGAAAGAGGGACTTGAACCCTCACGACCTAAAGCGGTCACAGGATCCTTAGTCCTGCGCGTCTGCCAATTCCGCCATTTCCGCT
>JAGZRP010000005.1 GCA_018381595.1 Bacillota bacterium | reverse complement strand
ACTAGTAGTGATAGAATTATATTTCTGTTTCTTCGTTTTCTATGAGAGGTATTACCTAAATACCCCCCCCCATGGTAACTTTTTGTTAACCTTCATACACTCACACTTCCTTTAGCTTTATCTTTATTCATTATATCAAATATTTACAATTTGTAACAGTTTATTTTTTGCTATGTTTATGTTATAATATCCACTCGAAAGAAGAATTTTTATGGAAAATAACAAAAAGTTAAAAAATAAGTGGCTACTATGTCAATGTTGTAATAAACACTTTCTATTTCCCGCATATCCAAAAAATGTTACTACAAAAAAAGAATTATTAAATTATATGAATGAATTTATAGTTTTTTGTAGTCTTTCTCCAGATGAAGAAGATATGGTTAATCGCATTGATTTTGATAATCAATTTGCCTACCAATTTTTAGGGATTTCAAAAGAACCACAAGTATGTCCAAATTGTTCAAAAGAACAAGAAAAACAAAATAAAATAATGTCTTTTAGACATTATTCTTAAAAATGATAGATTCAATTTGCAATTTTTTGCATTCAGTAGTATGATAAACGCCAAAAGGAGACGATAATCGATGAAAGAATTGAATGATATCGAATTAACTTGTAAAAACCCTGATTGTAGTAACACTTTTATATTTCCTGCATTTCCAGAGGGAAAACACAGTGAAGAAGAATGTACAACTTACAAGAATGAGGTATTGCAATTTAATGCACTTACTGCTGTACAGCAAGCAAACAGTGACTTAGAAATTAATAATTTACTTGCTTATCAGCTTTTGGGAATGAATTATCTTCCAAATTACTGTCCGGAATGTGAAAAGTATAAGAAAACACACCATGGAAAACTTCCAAGTGGGAAAACTTTGCAAAAAAGTAGAATCATGAAAAAGAAATAAAAATCCAAATTTTGGATTTTTATTTTACAATCATCGTCTCATGTCCAAGTGAAAATTTATGAATGAATTCTTCATTTACACCAATTGCTAGTCCATAGCAAAAATAGAATCTCTATTAATATGAAAGTAATTTTTAAAAAGATATACGGGTTATCGCTTAAACACTAGTTTTATCAACAATATCCCCTTTTATTTCATATTAAACATTATTTTTTCATCCTAAACATTTGAAGTGCTCCCGTTATAACAATAAAAATAATAAAAGCAATCCCAAAGAAAGGAGAGACATTCCCTGTATTCCAATAATGTACAGTACAAAAACTTAATATCACTAAAAAAAATACAGCAAGCACTTTTAAACCTTTAATCAGTTTTGCTTTCTCTATCACATGTTCCTCCGTGGTAATCTTTTTGATTACGTGAGCCTATATACATTCCTATTAGACTCAATATACCATAAATAAAAATATAAAATAGTGCACTGCTATTATAAAATATAAATACACTAGGAATAAAAGACAGGCAAATGAAAATAGGTATTGCAAGTTGAAATGAATTTTTTAAACCATAGAAATAAGAACAAATGAAACAAATTAAAGGATTGACTATCAATAGTACCATTAAGCCTAAAATCATATTACTTATAAAATATGGTATAAAATAAAATGTTATAAAAATTGTGAAAAGTAATATATTAAGATTTTTGTTTTTCATATTTCTTCCTTTCATCTATGGATATTTCTTCGATAAGTTTTTCAAATATCTGAAATAATAAATGCCAAATTCAATGATGAATTATATTTACCATTTTCTATAGAACTTACAGTCTGTCTTGTAATTCATATTGTTTTGGCAAATTCTTCTTAATTTAATCTCTTTCTTTTTCTAAAGTCCTCTACTGTATTTTACAATTTCTAACATCCAATCATATGTAAAAATTCCTTTTAACGCTCATATTTACTTTTCTAATTCTTCTTCGATACGAATTAACTGATTATATTTACAAATTCTATCTGTTCTAGACATAGAACCTGTTTTGATTTGTCCTAAATTTAATCCTACTGCCAAATCAGCAATGGTTGTATCTTCTGTTTCTCCACTACGATGTGAAATAACCGTTTGATAACCATGACTACGTGCAAGTTCGATAGTCTCTACCGTTTCCGTATAAGTTCCAATTTGGTTTAATTTTAAAAGAATGGCATTTCCAGCATGCTTATCAATTCCCATTTGTAAGCATTTTTTATTTGTAACGAATAGGTCATCTCCAACTAATTGGATTTTATCTCCTAAACGTTCTGTCATTAATGTGAATCCTTCCCAGTCATTTTCATCTACTGGATCTTCAATAGAAATAATTGGATATTGATTGACTAATTCTTCATAGAACTGAACCAATTCTTCTGTCGTTAAGCTTCTTCCTTCACCCACTAATTCATAGCGTCCATCTTTGTAAAACTCACTTGCAGCAACATCGATTGCTAATTTTACATCCACACCTGGTTCATATCCAGCTTTTTTGATTGACTCCATAATAAGTTCAAATCCTTCACTATTGGATTTTAAACTTGGTGCGAATCCACCTTCATCACCAACTCCTGTATGATATCCTTTTTCATTTAATACTTTTTTTAAGGTATGAAATACTTCAGCTCCAATACGTAATCTTTCTTTGATTGTAGGAGCTTGTGGGATAATCATAAACTCTTGAAAGTCTAAACTATTATCCGCATGTGCTCCTCCATTGATAATATTCATCATTGGAACTGGTAACTCTTTCCCATTTCCAACATATTTCCAAAGTGGCATATGATTATCAATTGCTGCTGCTTTTAATGTAGCAAGAGAAACACCTAAAATTGCATTTGCTCCTAAATTGCTTTTGGTTTCAGTACCATCTGTTTCTATCATTTTGGTATCTACTGCTTTGATATCATTTGCGTCCATTCCAACAACAGTATCTCTTAAAATTGTATTAACATTGTTAACTGCTTTTTGAACTCCTTTTCCCATATAACGAGACTTATCTCCATCGCGAAGTTCTAATGCTTCACGAACACCAGTAGATGCTCCACTTGGCACTGCAGCACGTCCTAATACTCCATTTTCTAGAATGACATCTACTTCTACGGTAGGATTTCCTCTAGAATCTAAAATTTCACGTCCAATTACTTCTCTTATTTTTGTCATATTATTCTCTCTCCTTTTTCAAATTTTCTACACAAGTTTTAAATTCTTCGCCACGAGCTTCAAAAGAAGGATACATATCCCATGAAGCACAAGCAGGACTAAGTAAGATAACATCATTTGGATTCGCTAAATCAAATCCTGCTCTTACTGCATCCTCTATGGTATCGACTAACACACAATCTAGATTCATTTCATCGCAGAAAGTTTTTATTTTCTCTTTGGTTTCTCCTAAAGCAATGACTTGACTTACATGTTCTAAACTCCCTTTTAATTCTTCAAAAGACTGTCCTCGATCAAGTCCTCCTAAAATTAATACCACAGGTTGAACAAAAGATTGTAATGCGATAATGGTGGATTCATTATTTGTTGACTTAGAATCATTATAAAATTCCTTTTCCTCAATTCTATCAACAAATTCTAATCGGTGTTCTACACCACCAAAATCATTCAATACCTTTTTCATCGTTTCTTTGGTAACACCATATAAATTTCCTACTAACATTGCACACATGATATTTTCGTAATTATGAATTCCGTGAACACGAATATCAGATAATTCTATCATTGGTTCATGATGATAATAAAGATATCCATTTTTGATATAAGCATCTGCCTTCTCACTATCATCAGAAAAATAAAGTTTTTGTGATGGAATCTTTTTAGAAATTTTTAATACATACTCATTATCAAGATTTAAAACAGCGATCTCTTTTTCGGTATGATTTTGAAATATGCGTTGTTTTGCTTTTAAATATTTCTCAAAACTTCCATGAAAATCTAGATGAACCTCACTTAAATTTGTCACTACACTGACATCTGTTTTTAACTGATATAAATCATATAATTGATGATCAGAGATTTCTAATACTAACAGATCTCCTGCTTGAATGGAATCCATAATTTCAGTGAGTGGAATTCCGATATTACCTGCTAAATGAACAGGAAGTCCTTGCTCTTTTAGAAACTCATATATAATTGTAACCGTTGTGGTTTTTCCATTCGAACCAGTGACACCTATTATTTTTACACCTTTGGGTAAATAAGCATAGGCAATTTCCATTTCATTGAGTACTGGAATTTGATATCGTTTTGCTTTCTTTAATAAAGCATGCTCACGAGGAATTCCTGGATTTTTTACAATCACATCATAGGTTTTATCTAATAATTCTTCTGGATTCTTTGTGATTGCTACTTCTACCCCTAGTTCATTTAATTCTTTTACTTTTTCATAATCTTGCTCTTTTTCATCAACTACCAAAATAGAATTGGTATGATTCGATAAAAACTTAGAAACGGCATAGCCACTCCGAGCCATTCCAAATACAAGGATTTTTTTATTATCAAACATGTTCTTTCTCCTTTCAGGGATTACTGATTCATACAAGCTGTATAAGTTGTAATGTTAGGTACAATATCAATTTTAGAATCTGTATATTTCTTTACAACACAATATTTTCCATTCCAAACATTAGCTTTTGCTTTCCCTAACGTATTATATTCAATCACACCTTCGCCCAATACTTTTCCATTATATTCTACTTCTGGCGTAATCTTTTCCCCTGCAATTGTAAATTTTAAAACACCCTCTTCTGTATTTTTAATTTGTGTTGCACGAAGATATCCTTTCACATCACTTACAAATCCACTTTTTCTAGACTCCTCTATCTTATTTTGTACAAAAGGAGTTGTTACTAATACAATAATTGATAAAAGTACAATCACACCTAATAATTCAATTAGCGTAAATCCAGTATTTTTCATTTTCATATTTTCTACCTCACATGATCATTTTAAACGAAATAACTACCTTTTTCAAGTAGGATATGTAAAACTTAACGTATATTTTTTCAACTTCTTATGGTATAATAAAGGATAGATAGGAGGGCCAAATTATGGAAATAAGAGAATTAACCAATGCTGAATTTACAACTTTTTCTAATCAATTTACCCCCTCTTCTTTTTATCAAACTGCAGAATATGCATTTGTCATGAATCATCAAAATTATGATAGTTTATTAATTGGTGCTTTCAATGATGCTGGAAATATGATTGGTGCCAGTTTGATTCTAGTCGAAAAAATTGGAGTATTTAAATATGCTTATGCTCCTAGAGGATTTTTAATCGATTATAAAAACTTAGAACTATTACAAGAGTTCACAAAAAAATTAAAACGTTTTTTAGGAAAAAAAGATATTGTAGCGATTAAAATTAGTCCAATGATTGTTCGTTCTACCTATGACTTAATTACCAATCAAAAAGTAGAAGATCCTTACTATGAAATGGTCTTTCAAAATTTGAAAACTTCTGGATATTTCCATATGGGATATAATAATTACTTTGAAAGTTATAAACCACGTTTTGAAGCTATTCTCGATATGAATAAACCTTATTATGAAATATTTTTAAATTTCAAAAAAGAAATGCGTACCAAAATTAGAAGTGCTGAAAAAAATGGAATTCAAATTTATCGTGGCAACGAAAACAACATTGAATATTTGTATATGCAAACAAGAAAGAAATACGAACGTGACATTGGTTATTTTAAAGATATATATGAATTTTTTAGTAAAGAAAAAAAGATTGATTTATATTATGCAAAATTAAATACTGATACTTATCTACGTGTTCAAAAAGAAGAATATGAAAGATTAGAACAGAAAGTAAATGAAATCAATAATCAGGTTTTAGCTAGTAATGATAGTACAAGAGAAAATATCATTAGTAAAAAGTTAAAGTTAGATAAATTACTTGCTCGTGCAAAAAATGATTTAGTAAAAGCAACTAATTTATTAAGAGACTTTCCTGAAGGAATTGTCATTGCCTCTGCCTTCATTGTAAAACACCAAGATAAAATTCAATTATTAATTGATGGGCATGATAAAAGATTTCAAGAATTCAATGCGAAACATTTATTATTATGGAAAGTCATCGAAAAGTATTCTAAATTAGGTTATAAAAGTTTTAATTTAGGTGGTGTTACCAATCCAACGTTAACAGAAAATAATAGTTATATTGGATTAACTCAATTTAGAAATGGATTTCATCCGAACTTTGTAGAATACATTGGAGATTTAGAATTGATTACCAATTCTCCAAAATATTTCATATATAGGCAATCATCTCCATTACGTAGTTTTATAAAAAAATGATGCATTCATTATGAATACATCATTTTCATTTTAATTTGCAATTCTATGGTGTGCTGTATAACTATTTGCACTTAATGTTGCAAAGGTATATCCATTGCTTTTTCCGTATCGAATGATATCTCGCAATGCATTTAATGTTTTATAATTACCAGAAAAATCATGCATTAAAATAATGTAAGTACCACCTTTAAGTCCCGTGGTCACATTTCTATATACATCTTGACTTGTTCTAGCACTTCCTGCATCTCCACTATCTAAATTCCAGTCAAAATAACTGTAACCTTTCTGGGTTAATTGACTTGCTAAACGACTCATAATTCCAGGATTGAAACGACTAACTGTATTAGAACTACCTCCTGGGAATCGAATGAGTTTGGAATGAACTCCTGTAATATTTTTTATCTTAGTTTGCATATTTTCTAAGTCTTGAAAATAATTTACTTCACTCGCATATACATATTTATAGTTATGCGTATAAGAGTGAATCGCAACGACATGTCCTTCATCATGTGCCCTTTTCATAAGATAGTTTAAACTATTATCATGATTGATGACAAAAAACGTTGCCTTGACCCCCTCTTCTTTTAAAATATTCAAAATACCAGGTGTAATCGTACTAGAAGGACCATCATCAAATGTTAAATAAATGGTTTTACCTCCACTTGTACTAGCCCGTCTTTCTTGTACAATTATTTTTCTCTCTACTGTAGCTTCATTCCCACTTTGATCCTTAACCGTATAATAAATGGTATACGTTCCAATTTTACTTGTATCTACACCACCTGATATCGTAATATTTGCATTTGTTAATTCATCGCAATTATCAAAATAATCATAACCAAATTCTTGATAACTTGCTCCTCGTGTTAGATAGATTGTTTGATTTCCTTTTAATGTAATCGTCGGTTTTTCGATATCCTTTTTTTCAACAACACGTAATTTTTTATCTTGATTTCCTGATTGATCTTTGACGCGATATTCAAAATTACCATTTTCTAATTGTTTTACTTTCACTTTTTTTGTGATATCTCCATCATACTCATCTACTGCTCGATATCCTAATTCTTGGTATTCTTTATTAGGACAAACAAATACATGTTCTCCACCTTCTAAAGTAATACTTGGGGTTTTCTTATCAACTACTTTTACAGTTCTTACCTTCTTAATCATACGATGATGATAATAACTTGTGTAACTGATTTGATAACTTCCTATTTTTTTGGGATTCACTGTTCCAGAAACTTTAATCTGATTGGTCACATCATCTTTTAGTATTGCTGTTTTTGCAACATATCCCAATTCTTTATAATCTCCATCATAAGGAATTTCAATCATATCTCCACCAGTTAATTGAATATCTGGCACATTATAATAATAAAAAAGTCCGATACAACTAAATAATATAATCATTCCTGTCATGATTCCCCATACACTTCCTGGAATCTTTCTAATATATTTCAAAACAACCACCTAACTTCTTACCTCAAACTGATTATATCTTATATGAAAGAAAGATTGCAAATAAAATACCATTACCGGATAAAATAATGTAAAGAAAAAGCAAATCAAATTTGCCTTTTTCGAATAATATATGATTCATTAATCATCATCCATTTTTCCAATGAAAAAATTTAGTACAAAAAAAACAAGCCGAAGCTTGTTTTCATTTTTCATAAATTATTATTCAATAATGTCTGAAACGTTACCAGCACCAACTGTTCTACCACCTTCACGAATTGAGAACTTAGTTCCGTTTTCGATAGCGATAGGAGCAATTAATTCAACTGTCATTTCAATATTGTCACCAGGCATAACCATTTCAACTCCTTCAGGAAGTTCAATGATTCCAGTAACGTCTGTTGTTCTGAAGTAGAATTGTGGACGGTAATTTGAGAAGAATGGAGTATGACGTCCACCTTCTTCTTTGCTAAGTACATATACTTGAGCTTTGAATTTCTTATGAGGTGTAACTGAACCTGGTTTTGCTAATACTTGACCACGTTCAACGTCTTCACGAGCAATACCACGTAATAATACTCCAGCATTGTCTCCAGCTTCTGCGAAGTCTAATTGTTTACGGAACATTTCAATTCCTGTAACAACTGATTTCTTAGTTTCTCTTAATCCAATAATTTCAACTTCATCATTAAGTTTTAATTGTCCACGTTCTACACGTCCTGTAACAACTGTTCCACGACCAGTAATTGTAAATACGTCTTCAATTGGCATTAAGAATGGTTTATCTAATTCTCTTGTAGGTTCTGGAATCCATTCATCAACAGCATCCATTAAGTCAACGATTGCTTGTTCATACTTAGCATCTCCTTCAAGAGCTTTTAAAGCAGAACCACGAATAATTGGAGTGTTGTCTCCGTCATATCCGTATTCACTTAATAATTCACGGATTTCCATTTCTACTAAGTCTAATAACTCTTCGTCATCAACCATATCACATTTGTTCATGAATACTACCATACGTGGTACTCCAACTTGACGTGATAATAAGATGTGTTCACGAGTTTGAGCCATAGGTCCATCTGTAGCTGCAATAACTAAGATAGCTCCATCCATTTGAGCAGCTCCTGTAATCATGTTTTTAACATAGTCAGCATGCCCTGGACAGTCTACGTGAGCGTAGTGACGTTTGTCAGTACGATATTCAACGTGAGCTGTGTTAATTGTAATTCCACGTTCTCTTTCTTCTGGTGCTTTATCAATGTTTGCATAATCTTCAAATTGAGCATAACCCTTCTTTGAAAGAACATATGTAATAGCAGCAGTTAAAGTAGTTTTACCGTGGTCTACGTGTCCAATCGTTCCGATATTCATATGAGATAATGAACGATCAAATTTTTCTTTTGCCATAATAATTTTCCTCCTTATAATGTTTTACATACTTTATTTTATCCGAAGATAAGGAAAATAGCAAGTATTTTTACTAATTTCCACCATTTTTCTTAATAATGTCTTCGGCAATATTTCTTGGAACTTCTTCATAATGGTCAAATACCATTGTAAATGTTCCACGTCCTTGTGTGTTAGAACGTAAGCTTGTTGCATATCCAAACATTTCAGCAAGTGGAACAGTTGCATTAATTGCAAGTGCATTTCCTCTTGATTCTTGTCCTAGTGGACGTCCACGACGAGATGTAATATCTCCCATAACGTTTCCTAAGTACTCATCTGGTACAACAACTTGAACCTTCATAATTGGTTCTAATAATACTGGCTTACATTTATTCTTAGCTTCTTTTAAAGCAAGAGATGCAGCCACTTTAAATGCCATTTCACTAGAGTCTACTTCATGGTAAGAACCATCATGTAATGTTGCTTTTACGTCTACCATAGGGTATCCAGCAAGTACTCCAGTTTTAAGAGCATCTTGAAGTCCTTTATCTACAACTGGAATGTATTCACGAGGAACAACTCCACCAACAACTTCATCCACAAATTCATAACCTTTTTCTGGATTTGGTTCAAATTTAATCCAAACATGTCCGTATTGTCCACGTCCTCCAGATTGTTTAATGTATTTACCTTCACAGTCTGCTGCTGCAGTTAATGTTTCACGGTAACTTACTTGTGGTTGACCAATATTTGCTTCTACGTTAAATTCACGTTTCATACGGTCTACAATGATATCAAGGTGTAACTCACCCATACCAGCAATAATTGTTTGACCTGTTTCATGGTCTGTACTTGCTCTAAAAGTTGGATCTTCTTCTGCAAGTTTTTGAAGTGCAACTCCCATCTTATCTTGATCAGCTTTTGATTTTGGTTCAACAGCTAATTGGATAACTGGTTCTGGGAATTCCATACTTTCTAGAATTACTGGTTTTTTCTCATCACATAAAGTATCTCCTGTTGTTGTATTCTTAAGTCCTACAACAGCAGCGATATCTCCTGCATAAACATCAGTAATTTCTTCACGCTTATTTGCGTGCATTTGTAAGATACGTCCTACTCTTTCTTTCTTATCCTTAGTAGAGTTAAGTACATAACTTCCACTTGTTAAGTGTCCAGAATAACAACGAATAAATGTTAAACGTCCTACAAATGGGTCTGTCATTACCTTAAATGCTAAACTTGAGAATGGTTCATCATCCTTGGCATGTCTTAAAACTTCATTTCCATCTAAATCAGTACCTGTTACTGAATCAATATCAGTAGGTGCTGGTAAGTAATCAATAACTGCATCAAGTAATAACTTAATACCTTTGTTACCTAAAGCAGTACCACATAATACTGGGAAGAATTCAACAGCAAGTGTTCCTTTACGGATTGCTCTTTTAATTAATTCTTCACTGATTTCTTCATCCCCTAAGTATTTTTCCATTAATTCATCATCGAATTCTGCAACGGCTTCAATTAACTCGTTACGTTTTTCCTCAACTGTATCAACTAAGTCAGCTGGAATTTCAATAACTTCTGGATTTTCTTCAGGTTTTCCATCATAGTGATAAGCTTTTCTAGTGATTAAATCGATAATTCCATCGAATTCACTTTCTGCTCCAATTGGCCATTCAATTGGTTTTGCGTTAACTCCTAAACGAGAGTCAATCGTACTTAAACTGTATTCAAAGTTTGCACCCATTTTATCCATCTTATTACAGAAGATCATACGAGGTACTTTGAATTCAGTTGCTTGGCGCCATACTGTTTCTGTTTGAGGTTCTACTCCAGCTTGTGCATCTAATAGTGCAACTGCACCATCAAGTACACGAAGTGAACGAGATACCTCAACCGTAAAGTCTACGTGGCCTGGAGTATCGATAATATTTAAACGATTCCCATTCCAGAAAGCAGTTGTCGCAGCTGATGTAATTGTAATTCCACGTTCTTGCTCTTGTGCCATCCAGTCCATTTGGCTAGCTCCATCATGAGTTTCACCAATTTTATGGATTTTGTGAGTATGGAATAACACACGTTCTGTACAAGTAGTTTTACCTGCATCGATGTGTGCCATGATTCCCAAGTTACGTGTATTTGCTAAACTATATTCACGAGCCATACAATATTTCCTTTCCTAATTATTACCAACGGTAATGTGCGAATGCTTTATTTGCTTCTGCCATTCTGTGAGTATCCTCACGTTTTTTCACAGCTGCTCCAATACCATTTGCAGCATCCATAATTTCATTTGCTAAATTTTCAGCCATTGTGTGTCCACCACGATTACGGCTAGCACCAACTAACCAACGAAGTGCTAATGCTTGGCTTCTATCAGGACGAACTTCAACTGGTACTTGGTAGTTTGCTCCACCAACACGGCGTGATTTTACTTCTAGCGCTGGTTTAATGTTTTCCATTGCTTTTTCAAATACTTCCATAGGTTCTTGGTTCGTCTTTTCTTTAATCATATCAAAAGATGCATATAAAATCTTTTGTGCAGTTCCCTTTTTACCATCGATCATAATTGTGTTAATTAACTTTGTTACTAATTTCGAATTGTACATAGGATCTGCTAATACATCTCTTTTAACAGCACGTCTTTTACGCATATCTTATTTCCTCCCTTCCTTATTTATTTTTTGGTCTCTTAGTACCGTATTTACTTCTTCCTTGACGACGTTTTTCAATTCCTGCCGTATCCATTGTTCCACGAATAATGTGGTAACGAACTCCGATAAGGTCCTTTACACGTCCTCCACGAATTAATACAACACTATGTTCTTGTAAGTTATGTCCTTCTCCTGGAATGTAAGCTGTAACTTCCATTCCATTACTTAAACGAACACGAGCATATTTACGTAATGCAGAGTTTGGTTTCTTTGGTGTCATTGTTCCAACACGAGTACATACTCCACGTTTTTGTGGTGCATTTAACTTCGTTTGTTTCTTATCTTTACTGTTGTAACCGATATTTAACGCTGGTGATTTTCTCTTTGTTGTTTTACTTTTTCTACCTTTACGAATAATTTGATTAACTGTTGGCATAGTCTCTCTCCTTTCTTTCCACACTTCCAGGTGTTTCATCATTGTTTCAAATGAAAGATTTACCGAAGTAAACCTTTTTTACAAACATAATTAGTTTAACATTAATAGGATATGTCTGTCAAGTAAAAATATGTTTCAAACTTTAAAATTTACCCAAACATGCATCTGCTTTATCAACACCATATATTAATGACATCACAAATTCAATCAAATATGGGAGCATAATTAAAATGGCAAGTACGATGATTCGTTTCATAAATTTATTTCCTGCTTTTTTTAACGCATCGGCATCATGACTTGCTGTTGCTTTCATAAAATCTAAAATTCCCAAGAAAATAGTTGCTACTATTGCTACTCCACGAATCAAATGATAGATTTCAGCTAAAAAGTCTAATAAATCATCAGATATGATTTCACAACCTACTGTTGAATTCGGTTTATATGTTGGTTTATCATTACCTGTACTTCCATCACTGGGAATATTTAATTTACATCCATCCCCTTCAACTGGAAGTTTTGCCATAGAGCCTGCTTGACTATTACTACTACATACTGAAGGAGTATCAATTCTACATTGTTCATCACAATATCCTTTTTGATATCCTTCTTTTCCTTTTGCATCAATACAAGATTGACAAGCAGAACAAGCTTTTTCTCTGGCATTTTTGGTTTGTTCTTGACACTTTTTTTTATCTTCCTGATATGCATCTTGATTTGATTGTACATCTTTTAATAACTCTTTTAAATTAATATAATGATTCGCATCACAATAATCTACTGTTTGATTCTTATCATTCGCTTGGGTTTGAGAATTGACAGGTCGGACACTTTGACACGCGATTTGCACCTCTGATGATGACAAAGTTCGATTATCCTTTTTGGCTGCTGCTACTTCTTTTTCAATACATTTTTGATACTCATTACAATATTCTTTTTTCTTTTCTTCTGATGTATTGGATTGAATTAATTTCAATGCACTTACTTGTGGCATTCCAATCAAAAGAAAAAAGACGAAAATAAGAAGCAATTGATTTCTTTTTTTCATACATTATCCTCTATTCATAATTTTTATCGTAACCAGTGCTAATATATTCTGCTCCACATGACAAATATGGTTGATACTTCTCATTTGTTGAAGTATACATAACATATCCTGCACATATTTCATTCGATTTTGTAGTGATATCTCCGATTAAATTATCTAATTGAAGTTTTTTTAAAGAAACATAAATAATGGCATTATCAGCTACTTGATAATTTTTAGAGATATAAGTACGAGCTGGAATCACCAAACGATTTTCTAATTCATAGTATTCATTCATATCTTTCCCACTGGTTTCTTTAGTTTTACTTTCTGATACTTCTGGTTCTATCTCTTTCACAGTTCCTTTTTCAATATGATCACCGACATTTAACTTTTGATGCGTTCCATTGGATTTCGTATTAAGGTTAGTCATCGCCTCAAATTGATTGACTAAAATACCAATCACAATTAAGATAAACGTAATCAATCCTAAATAAATCCACATATCTTTGATTCCCCAGCCACGATTATCTAATTTTTTCATGGTAGTTCCCCCTTTAAAATAAATTCTTCTTTTTTGTATTTTCTTTAAAACGATATAATTTGGCAGGTCTTCCAGTTCCTCCCACAAAACAATCATTGGTATCTTCTATTAAATCTAATAAGATAAATTTCTTTCTAAAATTACGGCGATCAAATTTTCTTCCTAAAATAGATTCATAAACTCTTTGAATTTCAGGTAATGTAAAATCACTTGGAAATAATTTTTTTAAAATATCACTATCGACAATTTTATTGCGCAATTGATGCGTCATATCAGAAATCATAGTTTCATGGTCATATCCTAATTTAGGGAGTGTCTCAATATCAAACCATTTTATATTTTCTGTTTGTTCCATCGTTTCTTTTGCATAGTGGTCGCATAAACACAAGTAACTAATTCCAACGACTGGTTTTTCAGGATCCCTATCTGGATTACTATAAACATATGATTCTTCCATATGAATTTGTTCTAATCCAGTTGTCTCCATGATTGTTTCTTTTACTGCTTCTTCTACGGTTGTATCAACACGGACATATTTTCTTGGTAATACCCAATATCCTTTATATGGTTCTGTTTCTTTACGAATTAGTAAAATCTTTACGTGCCCTTCTTCTACTGTATACATACAGGTTAAAGCTTCTAGCATACGCATATATTCCGTAACTGTACCCATAATGTTCTCCTTACCCACAAATACTTTTGTGTTTCAAATACACCACATAGTATAGTCACTTTCCTCTTATTTGTCAAGAAATAATCGCATGTATTACTGTCAACTAAAAAAAGCTAGAAGTTTCTAGCTTTTCTATCATTAAAATTTACCTAAACAAGCATCTGCTTTATCAGCACCATATATTAACGACATGACAAATTCAACTAAATATGGAAGCATAATTAGAATGGCAAG
>JAGZRP010000004.1 GCA_018381595.1 Bacillota bacterium | reverse complement strand
AGGATGAAGATTTAAAAATATACAGTGGATTGTTATAAGCGTCTGTTGAAATATCCTATATACCCTAATAAGCAAAAGGTACAGAATAAATTTATGATTGAAACAATCTCAAACCCCCAGCAGAGCTGGGGAGACTCGTGGACGCAAGGGGCGATAAATGTAGTATCAAATTAAAAAACTCCGTTGTACAATGAATGTGGGTCTAGCAAGGGAGATACCGTTCTGGTTAAGGCATCTCACTTTATGGGATTTGAAGATGTGGTGAAGGAATTGGAGAAGAATAAAATAGATTGGTAAGAAATAAAAGAGAGTTTGTTGCTTAAAAAATAACTTGAGTTGTAAAGAAGCAACAAATTCTCTTTTTATTTTCTGTTCTTTTAGCTGTATTTATTGTGATTTTAATTGCTCAGTTATAGATATTATTTTATGAAATGAAATATGTAAAAAAAATTATATATGCAAAGTATATAGCGTAAAAGGAATTATATGAGTAAAAATATACAAGTGATATAATTTTCTTCATCAAAGGAAAACATTAAGGAGGACTAAAGTTTGAAACAAGAAAGTAGAGGGCACCCCAAAAAAGAAGAGCATAGCAAACAAACCACCTAATTAGCTGGTTTTAAAAATTAAATATTAACGCAACACCTAATCAGGAAGTTGGAAGAGGAGCGTCTTTTATGACATATCCTCGTAACTTAAGAAGATTAAGTGCCTGTGAAATGGTAAGAATCTTTTCTTTTTTCACAGGACGAGATTCAAGAAAACCTTCAGGAGTATACGGTTTTAAATCTGTGAGTATATGCCAGATAGCGGTCAGAATCATACGACAGATGGCAATGATGGCTTTCTTGTGACCACGGCGTGCTTTAATGCGCTTATAACGTGTAATAAATTCAGGATGTTTCTTAGATTTGATTAAAGCATTTGCAACTTGCATCAAAACTGGTTTAAAATAAGAACCAGCACGGGAAATCCGAGTGGATTTGATTTTGCGGCCGCTTTTATCATTTCTAGGACAGCATCCTGCCCAGCACACTAGTACATGGTTGCATTAATAATTAAGTAATATCAAACTGTCAAAGGCACACCTTTATAAGTCCACTTAAAAGGCTTTGCCATAACGTTATATTGCTCTACAAAGCGCAGGATACTCGCTTTTAGTTCCTCTATAGATCGATAGCTTTTTCTTTTAAGAAGACGTCGGTTTATAATGCCAAACCAGATTTCAATCTGATTCATCCATGAGCAATGTTTTGGTGTATATACGATCCGTATCCTATGGTCTTTATGATGCAGAAATTCTGCGCGGCTTTCCTGGTTTTTTAATATCCCGGATCTTCCCTTACTGCCCAGATCTTCGGATAATCCACACTAGGTGTTTATCTGTGGGGAAGACAGACATATCACAGCCAATCTGTGAAAGCACTTGAATAGCAGTCATAGGATTCTTATTGAATCCGGGAACAGTCCTTATTAGATTTAAAGCAGCCTCGTATTTATCACTGAGACAAAGGATTTCCCGTTCTACTTCTGAAATGTGCTTGTTCAGTTCATCGATGTGATCAAGGCACTGTCTAAGTTTAACAGCTTGTTCCCTTGAAATGGCACCATCAACAGCGGCTTGTATTTCTTCAATAGGAGTCTTACAGCGCCCGTGAACAAAAGGTGCTACATCAAATGTTTCCCCAGGGTGTTGCAAAATCTGTTCTGTAATGGAACGAGAAGATTTACCAAATACATCGGAAAAGACATCGTCAAGTTTTAAATTAGATACTGTAGACAATTTTGGGCACGATTCTTTTCACCGGTAATCATACAAGTGAGTTTAAAACGGTATCTTACAAGATCGCGAAGCTCCCGGATGTCAGCAGGTGGAATAAAGGAAGGCTTAACCATTCCACACATATAAAGGTCACAAATCCATTTCGCATCCTTGCGGTCAGTCTTGTTCCCTTTCATTGGTTTTGTGTATTTGGGATGAGAAAGAGTAACCCATAGATTGTGTTGCTCTAAAATGTTAAAAACAGGGATCCAATACTTACCGGTAGATTCCATACAAACATCTGTACAGTTATATTTGGCAAGCCAATCACACAGCTCATTCAATCCTTTAGTAAAGGAAGAAAAGCGAGCTTGCTTATATTCAGTACGATTATTGGAGTCTGTGATACCGATGCAGGCATAGATCCATGTTTTGTGAACGTCAAGTCCACAGCAGTTAAATTTTAAGATTTTAAAAGACAATAAAATAACCTCCTGAAATTTATAGTTATAAAACTGACAGTGACTGGTCATCCGGCGAGATCGAGTCGACTCTGGAAGAGATAAGTTTACGGGCTACTGTTATGCGCCACTCACTGATGCCTTAACGGATGACCGACAACATATAAATATACGAGGTTGCCGCTATACAGCCCCGCCACTCAACTCCACGTGCTCTGTAGTGTGTCAGTCTTATTAGAAAATAATATCAGAAGGAAACTATAATAGATAGTGAAAGGCAATCGAACGTTTCATGACGCATTGGTGCCTTTCGTAGAAAGGCGGATTATAAGTATGAAGAAAAAAATTATGGCAGTGACATTGTGTTTGGCAATGGCTTCAACGTTTGTAGTTGGATGCGGACAGAAAAAAGAGACAGATTCAGGAAAGAGTGAAGAAAAATCTTCAGGTAAGGTAGAAATTGAATTTGTGCAAGTAAAACGTGAAGCAGCAGAAAGCTATACCAAAGTAATTGAAGCATTTCAGAAAAAAAACCCAGATATTGTCATTAAACAGAATGTGGTTCCAGATGCTCAGGAAGTTTTGATGACAAGAGCTAGCAGTGATAATCTTCCAGATCTGATGAATCATTGGCCAACAGATGCACAATTTGTGCAGTTTGAGGATGAAGGATTGCTGTTGGATTTATCGGAAAAGGATTATATGAAAAATATAGATAGCAAGTATCTGGATGCTGTAAAAGCAAAAGACGGGAAAAATTACATGGCTCCATACAATGTCAATTTTATGGGAGTTTATTACAATAAAGATAAGTTTGAAGAGGCTGGATATACTATGCCTACCAAATGGGATGAATTAATTGCTCTTGCTGAAGAAATTAAGGCGAAAGGAGAAATACCATTTGTTTTACCAAATAAGGACTCTTGGGTGGCTTCTAATTTGTGGACTAATATTGAAGCAAGAGATTTAGGAAGCCATGAAGACGAATATGAAAAGATGAAAGCAGGAGAAGAGTCTTTTGAGACAATTCCAGAATATAAAAGCAGTGTAGAAAAAATGATTCAATTGTTGGATTATGCTAATGAAGATTCACTTGCGCTTGGTTATGACCAGGCGATTAATGACTTTGCAAACGGAGAAGGCTGGATGTTTATTCAAGGAAGTTGGACATTACCATCATTTTTGAGTGCAAATCCAGACTTTAATGTAGAATTTGCTGTTCTTCCGAATGATAATGGAAAACCGATTGCAACACAGACTGTAGATACAGGTTTTTGTGTAAATGCAAAGATAGCAGATGAACTGGAAAAAATGGAAGCCATTGATAAATTTTTATCTTTTGCACTTTCTGTAGAAGGGGCTCAGATTTATACAGATAATGACAAGAGCCCATCTTGTGTAACAGGGGTAAAAGCGGAAGTTCCTCAGTTCCAGCCATTTTTTGACTATGTAGAAGCAAATGGATTTGAAGCAGATGGAGCATATCCTCCAACAGGATTGGAAGATACAAAAAGAGGAAAAATCCAGAATGTATTATTGGATAAGAATGTAGATGCATTCTTAACAGAAATGACAAATGACTGGAACCAAGCGGTAGAAGATTCTAAGTGATTGTTAAGAAGGTGATGTGAATGAAGAGGATAAGTAAAACTGAAATAAAAGAAAGGCGCTCACAATCAAAGAAGAATCGTATTATGTTTGCTTTTACATTGCCAACTGTAATTTTATATACAATATTCTTTTTAGTAACAATGTTAATTGGAGTGTATTATAGCTTTACAGATTGGAATGGTATTTCTAAAGATTATACGTTTGTTGGCCTGGAGAATTATGTAAAAGTATTGACTGACGAAAGATTTAGGGAAGCCATATGGTTTAATATTGGGTATACGATAGCATTAGTGGTACTTCTTATAGTTATTCCTCTTATGATAGCATTGGCGTTAAACAGAATTAAGAGATTATCTACTCTTTTTCGCTCTATTTATTTTATTCCAGCAGTCATAAGCATGGTCACTGTTGGATTGATTTGGAATGAGTTATTTTATAGAGCAGTTCCAGTTATAGGCGAAATGTTGAATATAAAGGCGTTGTCTACAAGCCCTCTTGGAAATCCTAAACTGGCGGCTATTGCTATTTTGATGGTAAATATTTGGCAGGGTTGTGCGATTCCTACAGTGCTTTTTATAGCAGGATTGCAGAGTGTACCGAAGGAACTTTTGGAAGCAGCAACGATTGATGGAGCTGGAAATTGGGCAAGATTTTGGAATGTGATTATACCGTACTTAATTCCAGTATTAAATATGGTAATTATCACACAAGCAAAAGCCGGCTTGACAGTATTTGACTATATTAAAGCTATGACTAATGGAGGGCCTGCACAGTCAACAGAGGCAGTAGGGTTATTGATATATCGCCATGCGATCAATGAAGGAAAATTTAGCATTTCAGTGGCGGAAGCTATGATTTTATTTGTAATCGTGGGGGTTGTAGCGGCATTTTCACTGAGATTGACAAGTAATAAACAGGTAGGTGAGTAAGATGAAAAGAAGTAAAAGTAGCAGAATATTAAAGATATTGTCCTATGTTTTATTGATTACAGGAATGATAGTTATTCTCTATCCTTTTTATCTTACTATCATTACCGCTTTAAAGACACCACAGGAATCTTCTCAAAGCTTTTTTTCCTTTCCGCAGAGTTTTTATTTAGGAAATTTTGTAAATGTTCTTCAAAAAGCAAATTATTTTGTGTTTTTTAGGAATTCAGCAGTGGTGACCTTGGTATCTGTATTTCTTATTATGGTTTTGATTCCAATGTGTTCTTATGCAATAGCACGAAATATGGAAAAAAGGTATTATAAGACTATGTATTTTTATCTTTTGGCTGGTATTTTTGTACCATTTCAAGTTATTATGGTACCATTAGTAAAATATCTTTCAAAATTAAATTTATGTAATATACCTGGCTTAATCATTATGTGTGTTACATTGGCATCTTCTCAAGGGGTATTTTTACTTGTGAATTATATCAGATCTGTACCTAGAGATTTGGAAGAAGCCGCTTATATTGATGGATGTGGTACGGTAAAGGCTTATGTGAAAATAGTGCTTCCTATGATTAGACCCATTCTAGCAACTATTTTTGTGTTAAATGCACTATGGGTATGGAATGATTTTCAAATGCCTTTATTAATATTAAATCAGTCACAGGATATGTGGACATTGCCATTATTTCAATATAATTTTAAATCACAATATTCGTTTGATTATAACTTAGCATTTGCTTCTTACCTTATTGCTATGATTCCAGTGTTGATAGCATATGCTTGTGCACAGAAGCATATTGTTTCAGGCTTGACACAAGGAGCTGTAAAGTCTTAATATTTAGGGAGGGATGTCAGAAATTACTGACACCCTTCCTGTTTTTGTTTTACAAAGATAAAAAATTGATAGAAAGGTAGTAACAAATGAAAAAGCGTTCTTTTAGAAGTTCTTTTGTAAGTGTGATTTTGGTGATAACCATTGCAATTTTTACAGTAAATCTTGTTGTGTATGGAATTAATATAAAAGAAATTAGACAGGCTGAAGTTTTGAAAATGAAGACCGCTGGGGAGCGGATAGACGATATGATTACTATATCTTTAAATAATATAAAAGGACTAAAACAAATTTGTTATACGGATAACTATGCTAGAAATATTTTGCTGGAAAATAATGAAAAAAATGATATCGGTACAAAATTCGAAAATCAGAATTACATGGACAATGCATTAAAACATATTGCTTCTATGGACACACTTATTTTGAGAGCTACCATAGTAAATGAATATGGAAACATTTATTGTACGGATACATCTATACCAGAAGAATATGTCAAAACTATTAGAAACATGACAAAAGAGTGGATGCTGTTTGAAGGAAAAGAGAATGAATATTATTATGGGGGCTTACAGGGGGATAACACGAATATTTTAACTTTTTTATATCCTTTATACACGTATGGAAATACGCCTATTGCTCTTTTAGCAGTTGATATTAACTATAAAACATTTCAAAGTATTTTAGAAAATGTTTTTTATGAAAATAGCGGTGAGTGTTTTATTTTGACGGGGGAACAGGAACTGTTTCATATCGGAGAAGATTTATATCAGAAAGAAGAAAAAGGATATATTTTTGATAAAAGTCAAAAAATGATGAAAGAAAATCTAATAGTAGATACATTTCAGAGTAAAGGAAAAATTTTTTATATAAGTTCCAGACAGAACATGCTTTCCGGATGGAAAATTATTCAAGTAATACCAGAAGAAAGGATGTTTGAAGAGGTTAATCAAAAGATAAAGTGGAATAGTATATTTCTCTTAGGAGCATTGATATTAGTGGTTTCTTTTTCTGTTTATTATACAAAAAAAATTATTGAACCATTAGAAGAATTTTGTAAAAAAATAAGCCATACTAAAGGAAATCAACTTCAAATTATAAATTTAGAACATATGAAATTAACAAGAGAAATTACCAATGTGATAGAAAACTACAATGAAATTGCAAATAAAATGAATGAATATCTGGTAAGAGAAATTATTTATGAAAAAAATCAAAGAAAAATTCAGTCTAAAATGCTGCGATATCAAATCAATCCGCACTTTTTATATAATACATTAAATTTAATTGCTTCTATGGGGGAACTTAGCGATTTTCCAGAGATTGTGGAAATTACAAAAAATCTTTCTTGTATTATGCAATACAATGTAAAAGGTAGTCGTTTTGTTTCCTTAAAGACGGAAGTGGAAATGGTAAAGGCTTATCTAGAAATTCAGAGAATACGTTTTCATGATTGTTTTAGCGTAGAATATGAGATAGAAAGACAGATTGAGCAAGTAAGAATTGTGAAATTTATTTTACAGCCTATTGTTGAGAATATTTTTGAACATGGATTTACGATGGATGAAAATGACAATAAAATTTGGATTAAGGCGTTCAAATGTGAAGATGGTATTGTAATACTTGTAAAAGATAATGGCTGTGGGATTGATAGTGAAAAAAGAGAAGAATTAAATAGAATTCTTTGCGAGAGAACAAGAAGAATTTCTTATATTGATGAGGAAGAAAAAAGTATTGGAATAAATAATGTAAATACTAGAATTAAAAATTACTATGGAGAAAAATATGGAGTGAAAGTTGATAAGGCAGATAAAGGAACGGAGATACAACTATTACTTGGAATTGAAAATCTGGAAGAGGAGAATAAAGATAAATGAAAAAAATATTAGTAGTAGAAGATGAGTATTATGCAAGAAAAAGTATTGTCAAAATCTTACAAGAAAGCGATTTGGACATTCAGGTATGTGGAGAAGCAGTAAATGGAATGAAGGCCATAGAATTACTAGAAGAATATAAAGATATTGCATTGGTTATAACAGATATACAAATGAAAAAAATGGGAGGATTGGAACTGGCCTCATATTTACATAAACATAGACCTGAAATAGATATTCTTATTCTGACTGCCTTTGAAAATTTTGATTATGCAAGAGAGGCACTTCGCTATAATGTAAAAGATTATATCGTAAAACCCATTTATAAAGAAAATCTTTTGCCACCAGTAAAAAAGGTTTTAGAGAAACAGGAAGAGAAGAGTCGAAATCAAGAAAAAATTAAGAATTATTATCAATGGGAGGCAACCAAAAATTATTTCCCTGTGAAGACAATCGTGGCTCACGAAGAATTGTATAAAGAATTTTTTAGTTATAATGCAATACATCAAGAAGAAAAATTCTGCATAGTTGTGATGCAAGAAGAAGAACTGGTGACAGATGTAGAATTAGTGAATAGAATCATTAAGGAAAAATATAGAGGGTTCATAAAGGATTTCTTTTTTTCTAAAATTAATGAGGAATATGTAATGCTTTTGAGTGGAATAGAATGTATGGATAATGAACTGATTGTTCAGGAGAAAGTAAAAAGTATGTTATCGTATTTTTGTATATGTAAACATATGAATATCACTATGGGTGTAGGACTAGTATATTCATCTAAAGAGAAGGTACATCAGTCTTACAATGAGGCGTTATATGCTTTAAATCAGAGATTGATACAAGGATGGAATAGAGCATATTTTTATAAAAATATGGACGGATATGAAGCAAGAATTGGAAAAGAAGAAGAAATTAAGCTAGAATCTATAGTAAGAACTAGAAAAGAAAAAGAAATTAATCAAGTAATTCACAGTATTTTAGAGGACATAATCATTAAAGAAGAAAGTGCACAGAAACTGTACATGGCAGTTGTAGAAATATTGAAAATTTTAGGGAATTATTATGCAGAATTATATCAAAATGAGGATATTGAAGAATTAAAAGATATAAAAGTTATGTTTTCCAGACGTTATGATTTGTACAAATTTAAACATATTGAGGAGCTGGAAAACTATCTGAAAGAAATGGTAATAGTGATATGTAGCGGAAAAGAAAATACAAAGAAAAAAAGTAAAATTGTTGAAGAAATTGTTCATTATGTAGAAGATAATTATTATAAAAATATTTCTTTAAGAGAGTTAGCTGAAAATAAATATTTTATGAATTATTCTTATTGTAGTAGATTATTTAGCCAAGAAACAGGAATGACTTTTTCGAAATATTTAATTCAATATCGTTTAAAAAAGGCAAAAACATTGTTAGAAAATAAAGATATGAAGATTAGTTTTATAGCATTTGAAGTGGGATATAATGACGTTTCTCATTTCATTCAATCATTCAAAAAAAGTTATGGATTAACGCCAGAAGAATATCGAGCGAGGAAAAAAATCGAGTGAAAATAAGGAAAAAAAGTTATATTCTGCAAGTAAAAATATTCATAAAGTTGCGTCCGTTATTATGCTAAAATCAAATTCAAGAAAGGCAATTAGGAGGTAACATATGGGTAGAAAAGTAGAAGTAAGCTATAATCCACAGTTGGGGTATTTACAAACAATATTCCATCACAATTTTGATTTTTTAACAGGTATAAAGAGTTATACAGAGAGAACAGATGGAGTAGAATTTGTAGTAGATACTTACAAAGAGAACACAGTAAAAGTGTTCATTCAATGTGTTGGGGAAACCGCATTTCGTTTTCGTATGTATACGCCTGGAAATGAGCAGCCTTTTGATAATAGTATATATCAGTTAGAAGGACAGAATGGCGTAAATATAACGGAAAACGAAGAATTTATTTCTATATCTAAAGGGAAGATAGAAGCTAGGGTTAGGAAATATCCGTGGGAAGTTAGCTATTATCTTGATGGAAAGTTAAAAACAAAAGAGCAGATTAAAGATTCCAATGTGGATAATATGTGTAAAAATTTGCCCGTAGGATTCACTTATGATGAAAATAAAGAGATTATTGGCGTTAATGAAACAATGTATTTATATGCAGATGAAGAATTCTACGGTTTCGGAGAAAAATTTACGAATTTTTGTAAGAGAGGACAGACTATTAATTGTTGGCAAACAGATGCTCTAAGCACGAATACGGAAAAATCTTATAAAAATCATCCTTTCTTCATGAGTAGTAGGGGATATGCTATTCTGTTAAATACTTATACAAGGTCGAAATTTGAGATGGGTAGTTTTTCAAATGTGGCATATAACATGAGCGTAGAAGATAAAGTCTTAGACTATGTCATTTGGATGGGAAATGATTATAAGGCACTCTTAAAGTCTTATATAAATCAAACTGGAAAAATTCCTATGATTCCCAAGTGGGCTCTGGGACTTTGGATGTCAAAATGTTCATATCAAACTCAAGATGAAATTTATGAAGTAGTAAAGATTTCTAAAGAGAGGGATATTAAGATTGATGTAATACATATCGATGGATGGCAGAAAGAAGGTGACGCAGGCGCTTGGGTCTGGGACTATGAAAGATTTCCTAATCCAGAAGAAATGATTTACAAGTTAAAAAAGGAGGGAATCCACCTTTGTCTTTGGATTTTCCCCTATATTGATGAGAATTCAAAATATTTTAAAGAAGCAGAAGAAAAGGGATTTTTGGTAAAAAATACAAAAGGTGTTACAAGCAGATTTTATTCTACGGCAACAAGTACCTCAAAGGTAGGATGCTTTGACTTTACAAACCCACATTTTATAGAGTGGTACAAGCCTAAAGTAAGGTCAGTTGTTAGTATGGGCATTGGAGCAGTAAAAACTGATTTTTCAGAAGCTGTTCCAGAAGATGCGGTTTATTTTGATGGTTCTACAGGAATTCAGGGACATAATAAACTAACATTTTTATATGCCAAAACAATTTATGATATTATGGCAGAGGTGAAAATCCCTTTAGGAGAACTTCCAATGCTTTGGGGAAGAAGTGGATATGCAGGCTCTCATACTATTCCAGCAGCGTGGGCAGGAGATTCATCTACCCATTTAAATAATCATGCATGTATTCTTAGAGGAGGCTTAAGTGCTGCTATGAGTGGAATTCCTTTTTGGGGATTTGATATGGGGGGATTCTATAATACAGATCATGAAGGGTATGAATGTGTTCCTACAGATGAGGAGTATATTAGAAGTTGTCAGTTTGGATTTTTTAATTCACTTAGCCGATGTCATGGGAAAACACCAAGAGAACCCTGGAATTTTGGAGAAAAAGCAGAAAAGATTTTTAAGAAATTTAATGATATAAGACATTTATTATTACCGTATCTGTACAGTACAACTTATAAAACACACCTCTCAGATATTCCTGTAATTAGGCCAGTAGTAATGGAATATCCAGAGGATAGAAGTGCCCGTAATGTAGAGTTGGAATATTTCCTAGGAGATTCTCTTTTGGTTGTACCAGTATTTGATCAGGAGGATGAAATAGATGTATATTTGCCAAATGGACAATGGATTGATTTGTTTACGCATGAAAGAATAAAAGGCGGTAGATGGGTTAAGAGAAAAATCGAACTAGATAAGATTCCAGTGTTTATTCGTCAAAATAAAATGATTCCAATGTTAACCAAGATTCCAGAGAATATTGAAGAAAAGTACGAAAATTTAGATGTCATATTATTTTGTGAAGATGAAATTAGAGACACGTATATTGATGATGGTAACGTACAGAATTTGAAAGCAAAGATAGAAGAGGGAACCTTGTTTATAAACACGGATATGGATGCCAGCTATTTTACTGTATACGCAGAAAAATGTTTGGACAACGCTGTGGTAAATGGACAGAACTGGGAGATCAAAAAGGAAAAAGAAGGATACTATAAGATTGCTTTAGAAAAATAAAAAGGAGTTAAGGCAAAATTTGAATAAAGAGAGAACTATTTTATATCTGTTCAGCATAAATGCAATTATTTATATTGCCAGCGGTTTTTATACCCCTTTTTTATCTGCTTATTATGCACAGAAAGGAATTGATGCTGAGA
Organism: Bacillota bacterium; assembly: GCA_018381595.1. GTDB lineage: Bacteria > Bacillota_I > Bacilli_A > RF39 > UBA660 > UMGS2016. Next base: position 6,045 of record JAGZRP010000004.1, on the reverse strand, counting down.
AGATAGGGATTCTTTTGATGATTGGTCCGTGTGTTGTTTTGCTAACACAGAGGTTTTGGGCAAAAATTAGTGATAGGACGGGTAAAAGAAAAGAGGTTCTTCTGGTTACAATAGTGGGAAGTGGATTTAGCATGCTTTTATACTATCTGGGAAATAGTTTTCTTTGTATGTTTTTTGCAACGGTTGTGGTAACTTCCTTTACCACAGCCGTAATTCCCTTAAGTGACGCAATTTTGATTGCTCGCTCTTTAAAAGAAGGATATTCCTATTCAATTATTCGTCTTGGAGGAACTCTAGGATATGCGGTTATGACAATTTGTGCAGGAATGTACTTAAAGACAAGACCTCAGATGCAATTTGTATTTGCATTTTTCGCCTATATGATTTTGTTTTGTTTTTGTATAGGATTAAAAGAAGAAAGAAATGGGCAGATAGTAATAAATGAAGTTGTTCAAGAAAATGAGCAAAACAGGATATTTAAAAATCGAGATGTGTATATAGTTTTGGGATTAGCGTTTGTAAGTCAGATGGGTTTGAGTTTTTATACGGGTTTTATTGGACCGTATATTCTAGAAAAAGGTTACACACAGTCAACCATTGGGGTTATAAATAGCATTTCAGCATTAAGCGAAGTTCCAGTGTTATTTTATATAAACAGAATGCTTAGAAAGCATGGAACAATAAAGATTTTATTTTTATCTTGTTTTCTTATGGGAATTAGAATTCTTCTTCCAATAAGAAGTGGAATTATTGGAATAGTTTTGGCTCAACTGTTACAAGGAGTTACATATATGACTATGTATTATAGTTGTGCGGTATATATTAGTACTTGTGTGTATGAAAAATATCAAACAAAAGGACAAAGTATACTAAATGTTGTACAGCTTGGATTAGGAGCCATTGTTGGAAATTTAGTAGGAGGAAAGTTAATTCGCCTACTAGGATATGAAAAAGGGTATTTACTTATGGCAGGAATTACTACTTTAATGACGATATGTGCTTTGATTGTATATTTCTGGAAAAATCGAGAGCAAAGAAATGGAGGGGATGTGCGTGAAATTTGATGTGATCGGATTGGATAGCCCTTGCGTAGATCTCGCAGTAAATGTTAGGTGCTTTCCAAAACCTAATGGAGCAGAGAGGATACAGAATTTGAGTTGGCAAGGAGGAGGAAAAGTAGCTTCCGGTATGGTAGCAGCGGCAAGATTGGGGCTTTGCTGTGGAATAATGGGAAATGTTGGAGATGATAAATATGGAACTTTTTGTCTTAGAGATTTTCAAGACCATGGAATTGATACAGAACAAATGTGTGTGAGAAAAAATAGAACAACTAATTTTGATATTGTAATTAGTGACGAAGGTTCTATGGGACGAAGTTTTGTTTTTTATCCAGGAAATGCAGAATGTATGACAGAGGAAGAATTGAATATAGAATATATTTCAAATTCTAGTTATTTTTATATGGCCAACTTGGATTCGGTGACGAAAAAAGCAGCTCAAATGGCAAAACAAAAAGGAAGCAAAATTTTTATGGATGCTGACTCTTATACAGATGAATTGTTGGATGCTATTTCTTGGATAGATATATTTATTGGCTCAGAATTTGTTTACGAAAAGATGTTAGAAGCTGGAAAAAGTGTAAAAGAAAATTGCGAATATTTATATAATAAGGGACCAGAAATTGTGATTTTTACATTCGGAGAAAAGGGCTGTGCGGGGATCAGCAAAGAAGGATTTTTTGAAATTCCTGCTTTTGATGTAGATGTAAAGGATACGGTGGGAGCAGGGGATGTTTTTCATGGTGCTTTCTTAGCTGCAATAGTTAAAGGCCTGTCTCCTAAAGATGCTGCAAGATTCGCAAGTGGAGTAGCTGCCATCAAATGTACCAGAATTGGAGGGAGAGCAGGAATTCCTAATTGGGAAGTAACAGATAACTTTTTAGAAACAGGCGAGATTGATTACAGAGAAATTGATGAAAGAGTAAAAAAGTATGGTAGGGGGATAGAGTATGTATAGAGAAACTTTAACTTTGGGTGTAGTACCAAATAAAAGAAGCTTTTTGAGTATGGTGGAAGCAAAACGTCAGAAGGATTGTTTTATGGAAGAAATTCGGAAGATTAAAGCTTCTATAGTAGAAATCGTGGATATAGATGATATATGCGAGAATGGAATTGTTTGCGAAATGGACAAAGTAAACGCAATTGTGGATAAAATGAAAAATAGAAAAATTGATGCATTATTTTTTCCTTTCTGTGATTTTGGAGAAGAACAAGTAGTGGCAGCGATTGCTTCTAAATTTACAGTACCTATTTTGATCTGGGGACCAAGAGATGAAAGGCCGAATACTGATGAGGCTAGGGGAAGAGATACACAGTGCGGTATGTTTGCAGCTACAAAGGTTTTACAGCGCTATGGTTTGAAATACAGTTACATTTATAATTGTACTACGAAAAGTGAAGAATTTTTAAAAGGGTATGAAACATTTATTAGAACAGCAGCAGTTTTAAAATCTCTTCGTACTTTGCGAATTGCTAAAATAGGAGAACGTCCAGTGCCTTTTATGAGTGTTATGACTAACGAAGCAAATTTGATTAAGAGGTTCGGCATTACAACTGTCCCTATTTCACCAGTAGAAATTTGTAACAGAGCTAGGAAAATTCTAGAGGAGAAAGGAAAAGAATATATAAAGTATGAGGAGGAATTTGTGAGAAAATTCCCTGATGGAGAAAATTACCAACAAATATGTGCGACAAAATTAGCAGTTCAGGAATTAATGGAAGAAAACAATTGTTCTGTGGCAGCATTTGAGTGCTGGTCTGCTTTTCCAACTTTAATGGGGTTGTGCCCTTGCGTTGTTTTGGGAGAAATGGCAGATAATGGAATGCCTCTTTCCTGTGAAACAGATATAAATGGAGCCATTACTCTGGCAATCTTAAGAGCTTGTAATTTATTTGAAGAATCAGAATTTTTAGCAGATTTGACTATTCGTCATCCTCAAAATGATAATGCAGAACTTTTATGGCATTGCGGTCCATTTCCTTATTCTTTGAAAAAAGATGGGGTAGAGGCAAAATTAGTAGATGGACAAGAACGCTTTGAATTAAAACAAGGTGATTTAACAGTTTGTAGGTTCGATGATGTAGATGGAGAATATTATTTATTTGCGGGGGAAGCCAAAACTACAACAGGACCGGAGACGAATGGTACTTATGTATGGATGGAAACTGATAACTGGAAACGTTGGGAAGAAAAGTTAATGTTTGGTCCATACATACATCATTTAGGCTGTGTTTATGGTCACTACTTACCTGTTTTGAGAGAGGTATCTAGATATTTGGGAATTCATTTTGATAATGCTCATGAGCAAGGAATTTATAGTTTATAGGAGTAGGTATTATGAGAGAGATTCAGGTACAAAAATTAACAAAAGATAATTTTGGAAAATATGGGGAATTTTTAGATTTACTAGATGAGAGTGAACTGAAAAAGAAGTCTATTTTTCAGGAGGGTTTTTTTGCAGATGTGGTAGCGTTAGAATTTAACCAGGGTAATCAACCTACAATTTCTGTGTGCCATGTTAAAAAACAAAGCGAGAATATCATTTCTTTTCTCGAAGCACATCAATATGCATGTGAAGGACTTCTTCCACTAGATGGAGATGTGATTATTTTTGTAGGAATTATGGATAGTGATTTTAGAACCGAAAGTATAGAAGCTTTTTATGTTCCAAAGGGAACATTCGTAAAATTGAACCCGCTGATTGTTCATGGAACACAGTATCCAGTAGATAAAGAAGATGTTCATATTGTTTGTATGCTACCTGGAAGAACTTTTAAGAATGATATGTTGAGTAGAAGGTTGGAAACAGGAGAGCAGATAAGGATTACAAGGGGGTGTAAAAAATGAGATATAAAAAATTTAAAAATGCAGAGATCGAAGTATCACAGCTAGCGGTAGGGACTTGGGCAATCGGAGGTCAAAACTATGGAAAAGTGGATAAAAACGAAGCTATTTGTGCAATTCGAAGAATGATAGAAAATGGAGTAAATCTTATTGATACAGCTCCCTGCTACGGAAATGGAACTTCAGAAAAAATTGTAGGAGAAGTTTTGAAAGAAATTCCAAGGGAACAGGTGTTAATTTCCACAAAGTTTGGCTTGATTCCGGATATCTATACACATGGATATAAAAAAGATACGAGTTATAAAAATGCTATGAGAGAAATTCAAAGTTCTTTGATGAATTTGGAAACAGACTATATAGATTTTTATTTTGTTCATTGGCCAGATGTAAATACGCCTATAGATGAAACTATGGCTGCGTTGGAGGAAATGAAGCGTAAAGGCTATATACGTTATGTTGGTGTATCTAATTTTACGGCAGAACAGATAAAAGAAGCAGAACAATATATTCAGATTGATGTACAGCAGCCATTATATTCTATGGTCGATAGAGGGTTTGAAGATTTGATGTCTTGGGGATATGATAGAGGAATTGATTCTATGACATATGGTTCTATGGGAGCAGGCATTCTTTCTGGAAAAATAAGAAGTGTGCCTTCTTTTGAAAAAAATGATTTGCGTTTAAACTTTTATGATGTTTATAAAGAACCCAAATTTTCAAAAATTATGGAATTGCTAAAAGTAATGGATAGTATTGCAGATGGTCATAATGTACCAGTGGGACAGGTTGCATTAAATTGGAGTACCCAGAAAGAATATGTAGGTACAGCTTTAGTAGGCGTTAGAAGTATTGAGCATGCTGATGAAAACTGTAAGACATTCGACTGGAAATTAACAGAAGAGGAAATGAAAATTTTAGATAGTAAAATTGAAGAGTGTGCATTGTAGGAGGGAAGAATATGCCTAAAGCAAAAGTAAAAGATATTTTAACATATGCAACAGAAAATAAGTTTGGTGTTGCTGCAATTAATACTTTAAATATTGAAACTGTTAAATATGTTATAGAAGCAGCAGAAAGAGAAAGAGTTCCCATAATTGTTCAGTTTTATCCCGGATTTTCAGACTACACAGATTTAAAGTATTTGGCTTTTGCAGCCTGCGATATGGCAGAAAAAGCATCTATTCCTGTTGGAGTACATCTGGATCATTCTGTAACATATGAAATTGCAGTAGGAGGGATTCGGGATGGATTTCCTTCAGTTATGATAGATGGTTCAACGAAACCTTTCCAAGAAAATGTAGAACTAACTAAAAATGTGGTGCGTGTGGCTAAGGTGTTTGGAATTGACGTTGAAGCAGAGCTAGGGCATGTTGGAAATGGAGATAACATTGACGCAATTGATAATACGAACTATTATACTAAAGTAGAAGATGCAGTAAGATTTGTGGAACAGACGGGTTGTGATTCACTTGCTATTGCTGTTGGAAATGCTCATGGTCCGTATGTGAAAACACCGAATTTAGATTTAGAAAGAATTTATGCTATACGAAAAAAGGTAAATATTCCTTTGGTACTACATGGATGTTCTGATATTCCAGAAGAACAGATAAAAGAAGCTGTAAATTTAGGAATGAGCAAATTTAATATTGCGACAGAGTATTTTCGTACCATGTATCAAAGTATAGAAAAGCGGATTAATAACCAGGAATTTGAGGGGAATGGAGTCAAATTAATGTATGACATTAGAGAAGAGATGATTGATTTTGTGATTCAGAAAATAAGGTTATTAAATCCAAATAAGTATTCTATGTAACCAAACTTAGTATTGGGAAAAGGGATGGAAATAGAGATGATGAAACAATTTAATTATGATGATTTGCCAGTTGGTAGTGTAAAATAGTTTGTGTTTCTGGTAAAAAATGGCTCCTTTTTGGTAAGAATTTAGATATGACAATTCTTATCGAAAAGGAGTATTTTTATGGCAGTTGCAAAGGAACAAATTCGACAGATTATCTCAGAAAACAACATTAGTAGCGTTGCAGAGTAAGCGATGAATAATCACCCGGTCACGACTTCCTGGGAACCTTAAATATTCAGGTTCCCACGTTCTTCAGGTCTTACTTTTTCGATATCTATGATCCC
>JAGZRP010000003.1 GCA_018381595.1 Bacillota bacterium | reverse complement strand
CACGAAGGAGCGAAACTTTTGATGAAGGATAAAAAGAGCTTTATTTATAATATTGTACTTAACTTTTTATCTCTTGTTTGTCTTTATTTGGTACCTTTAACAATTGTGTACGGAATGGGGGATTTTACTTCATTTACAGGGCTTGAATCGGTTGTAGCAAGTGCTTATGTAAATTTGATTGGGGCATTTGTTCCAATTCCTGGAGGAACTGGAGGACTGGAATATAGTTATATTGCGTTCTATGGAAACTTTATTACAGGTAGTGTCTTGAATGCAAGTATGATTATGTGGAGATTTTTAACTTATTATTTAGGTTTGATCATTGGAGCTATTACTTTGAATTTAAAAGAAAGGAAGAAATAATATGAGAATTGGAATTTTTACAGATACATATCCTCCCTATATCAATGGGGTATCTACAAGTATTGCAATGTTACAGCATGCTTTAGAAAAACAAGGTCATGAAGTATATATTGTGACAGTCAATCCAGAAAATATGAAATACCAATTTGATGAAGAAGGAAAAGTCATTCGTATTCCTGGGGTTCCAATTGGAATTTATGATTATCGTTTGACAGGTATTTATCCGGTTCGTGCGATTGAAACCATTAAAAAATGGGATTTAGATATTATTCATTCTCATACTGAATTTGGAATTGGAACGTTTGCCCGTATTATGGCAAAACAGTTAGATATTCCTTTGGTACATACATATCATACGATGTATGAAGACTATGTACATTATGTTACAAAAGGATATTTCCAACGTTCTAGTAAAAAGATTGTGGAGTATTTGACTAAATTTTATTGTGATAAGACAGCGACAGAATTAATTGTACCAACAAAAAAAACCTATGATTTATTTAAACAAAAATATAAATATGATCGTAATGTACATATTGTTCCGACGGGAATTGAAGTAGAACGTTTTTATCAAGAGCAATTTAAAAAATCAGAGCTCGATGGATTGCGTAAGAAATTAGGCATCAAAGAAACAGACCCTGTTATTTTATTTGTAGGGCGTTTGGGTGATGAGAAAAGTGTGAATGTATTAATTGAAGCACATATTAGTATTACAAGAACAAATCCTAATACCAAATTATTAATTGTTGGAACCGGACCTGATTTAGAGAAGTATCAAGAATTGGCTCGTAAATATGGTGTTTCAAACGATGTTATTTTTGCAGGTCGTGTTGATTGGAATGAAGTTCCAAAATATTATCAATTAGCAAGTGTGTTCGCAACGGCTTCGAAAACGGAAACGCAAGGATTAACCGTGATTGAAGCAATGGCAGGAAGTGTTCCTGTGGTTGCCTATGATGATGATGCATTCCGTGAAGTTGTTGTAGATGGGTTAAATGGTCATTTATTCCAGACAAAGAAAGAATATAAAGATGCAGTCAGGGATATTATCAATCATCCAGATACGTATGAACAAATGTGTAGACAAGCCCGTATTACAGCGGATCAACATTCTTCTAAGTATTTTGCACAGCAAGTATTAGATGTATATCGTGCTGCGCTTGGTGATGATTTAGCGCCTAAGAATCGAACTTTTTTAACGCGAATGAAAGATGTTGCGAAGAAAGGATTTTATGGAAAATAAAAAATTAGTGGTTGCCAATCAAAAGATGTATTTAGATCCAATGGAAGCAAGGGAGTTTGTGAAAATTGCTCGGGAAAAAATAAAAAGTGATTCTGTTGTTATATGTCCTAGTTCTATTTATTTAAAAGAATTTTTACATAGAAATTATCAAGTAGGAGTGCAGAATATCTTTTATGAAGATAAGGGAGCCTATACTGGTGAAATATCTGCATATCAGGCAAGTAAGTTAGGCGTTACTTATGCTCTAGTTGGTCACTCTGAAAGAAGAGCTTATTTTAAAGAAGAAAATGATTTTTTCAGAAAGAAAATTATGGCTTGTACCAAAAATCATATCACTCCCATCTTCTGTGTTGGCGAGAATAAAGAAGACTATGATATGAGAAGAACCAATCAAGTATTAAAGCGTCAATTATTAGATGTTTTAAAAGAAGTGGATATGGATTCTTTAGACCATGTTATCATTGCCTATGAACCAATTTGGGCAATTGGGACTGGTTTGATTCCAACCAAAAAGGAAATTTATGATACGGTTTTATATATCAAAACTGTATTAAAAAAGTATTTAGATGTAGAAGTAAATGTGTTGTATGGTGGTAGTGTGAATGAGAAAAATATTAATAAACTAAACACCATAGAAAGTGTAGATGGCTTTTTAATTGGTGGTGCCTCTACAAAGATAAATGAACTTTTACACATCATTGAAGTCGTTTTATCTTAACGACTTTTTTTGATAAAATTCGACAAAGTACGACAAAACTAGAACATTCTCACTCTAGATAAAAAATTGCGGTAAGGTGTATAATGTAAACATGATAGTAAAGCAGTACTAGAAAGAGGGATATAGATATGAAAGAAATAAAAATATTAATGATCGATGATAATAAAAATTTAGTAGAAATGGTGTCAGAATACTTTAAAAACCATGAGTATATTCATATTGTTGATGTTGCATATGATGGAAAAGTTGGATTTGAAAAGATACTAAAAAATAAGGATAATTACGATGTTGTATTACTTGATTTAATCATGCCTAATAAAGATGGAATGTATGTTTTGGAAGAAATGAAGAAACATGAAATTACGAAAAATGTGATTGTAGAAACAAGCTACAATGCGAGTGATACCATCCGTCAAGTTTCAGAATATGGAGTGAATTATTTCTTGCTGAAACCATTTGATTTGAAAGATTTAGAGAAGAGAATTTTAGGATTCTGTCAAGAAAAGACAGGTAGTTCTAAAAACATCGATTTCTATCACAACAATTTACAAATCTCTATTACGAAAGTATTACATGAATTAGGGATTCCATCTCATATCAAAGGATATCAATATATTCGTGAAGCCATTGGGATTATCTATGAACATCCTGAAGTGATCGGTGGAATTACCAAAGAACTATATCCAGAACTTGCTACGAAGTTTGATACAACGGTATCTCGTGTGGAAAGAGCGATTCGTCATGCGATTGAAGTAAGTTGGAATCGTGCGAACTGGTCATTAATGGAAGAAATCTTTGGAAATAGTGTAGATATTGATAAAGCGAAACCAACGAATAGTGAATTTATTGTAACGATTGCAGACAAATTAAAACTAGAATCTCGTAAATTAGGAGTTGCCTAAAAAAGTATTTTAAAATCACTTATTTTCTGATAAAATGGAATCATAGCAAAACTATTTCATAGGATATAGTAAATATGATTCAGGTATACATTTGTATACTGGGCTTACTTGTAAGCAGCAGATAATCAAATCTGTGGGACTAAATTTAGCTCTACGGATTTTTTTTGAAAGTAGGTATATTATGACAGATTTTAAATTAGGTTTAACCGATGAAGAAGTAAAAATAAGAAGAGAAACGTATGGAAAAAATACATTGGGAGAACAAAAGAAAACTAACTTTTTGATAAAGTTAGTTCATATCATTTTAGAACCGATGTTTTTACTATTGATTGTAGCCTCCCTTATTTATTTCATTTTAGGAGAACCACGTGATGGAATGGTCATGCTTGTTTTTGTGACTGTTATGATCGCGATTGATGTCATTCAGGAGAGAAAAACGGATAAAACATTAGAAGCATTGAAAGAATTGTCAGCTCCTACCGTAATGGTTCTTCGAAATGGAAAGAAGATAGAACTATCCAGTGAAGAGATTGTACCAGGGGATATTGTTTATATCTATGAAGGCTTTAAAATACCAGCGGATGGAGAAATTATCAAGTGTAGTGGACTTCGAATTGATGAGTCTACATTGACTGGAGAATCACAAGTTGTTTATAAAAAAGAAAAAGAAGAAACAATAGAAAACTATTTTAAAGAAAATTGTGTCTATGCAGGAACCCTTGTTGTAGGTGGGACGGGAACGATTTTAATTACCCAGATCGGAAAAGAAACTGAATATGGAAAAATTGGGAAAACAGTCGTAGAATTTCAAGAAGAAAAGACACCACTTCAAAAGCAAACAGATCGTATTGTAAAAGTTTGTGCATGGATAGCATTCCTTCTTTTTCTTCTAGTTACCATGATTACTTTTTTCAGGCTTACCGATAATCCATTGAAAACTAGGATTGTGGAAAGTATTCTATCGGGAATTACTTTGGCAATGGCTATGATTCCAGAGGAATTTCCTGTTGTCTTTACGGTGTTTTTATCTCTTGGAGCATGGCGCTTAGCTCGTAAACAATCCCTTGTAAAAAAGTTACCTTCTGTCGAAACATTGGGTAGTGTTTCCGTTTTGTGTGTCGATAAAACAGGTACCATTACCCAAAATCAAATGCAAGTTGCTTCGATAGAACCAATTTTATCAGATAAAGAAGAATTAATTGAAACCATGGGACTTAGTTGTGAAGAGGATGTTTACGATCCTATGGAAACAGCGATGATAAATTATTGTGAACAATCTGGTATTCCTACGAGTCATTTATATGGTGGAGAGAAACTAAAAGGATATCCCTTTTCAAGCGAAACAAAAATGGCAGGTGCTTCTTGGTTTCACGATGAAGAGTGGATGTTAACTGTAAAGGGTTCTTATGAAAGTATTATTTCTTTATGTGACCTTACAGAAGAAGAAAAGAAAACAGTAAGTGAGAAAGCAGATATGCTTGCCGATAAAGGAGAAAGAGTCATTGCTATTGGGAAAAGGGTATATCAAAATAAAGAGGAAATACCAGAAGATATCCATCAATCGACTTTAAAATTATGTGGTCTTGTAGGACTTATCGATCCACCAAGAGATCACATGAAAGAAAATATTCAAATTTGTAAAGATGCCCATGTTCGTGTCATGATGATAACAGGAGATTATGGGAAAACAGCACATGCGATTGCCCATCAAATTGGCTTAGAACACAGTGATGAAATTTTAACAGGGATTGAGATTGACAACTTGACAGATGAGGACTTAAAAGAAAAGTTAAAAAGTGTCAATATTTTCTCAAGAGTATTACCAAAACATAAATTAAGAATTGTTCAATTATTAAAAGAAATGGGTGAAGTCGTTGCAATGACAGGAGATGGAGTGAATGATGCTCCAGCTTTAAAATGTGCCGACATTGGAATTGCGATGGGAAAAAGAGGAACCACTGTTACCAGAGAAGCAGCTGATTTGATTTTAATGGATGATAATTTCGAAACGATTGTCACGACGATTCAAGATGGTAGAAGAATTTTTGATAATATGAGAAAAGCATTTGGTTATATTTTTGTTATTCATATTCCAATTGCTCTTTCTTCTTTGTTTGGACCATTACTAGGAATTATGCCAAATCAATTATTATTACTACCACTTCATGTTGTATTACTGGAATTACTGATTGATCCAACTTGTTCTGTTGTTTTAGAAAGACAACCGGCAGAAGAGGATATTATGAAAAGAAAACCAAGAGATATTCATGATTCTATGATCCCCCTTTCCTTTTTAATGCGTAGTTTGATTCAAGGAGTCGTTTTGTTTCTAGCATCTTTTGGAACTTATTATTACTTTTTAAATACCAATACAGCAGTGCTTGCTCGTTCCTTGGGATTATTAGTAATTGTACTTGGAAATTTATTTTTAGTACAAGTAAATAGCTCTGAGAGTCGTTATGCATATACTACATTAAAAAAACTGAAACATGATAAAGTGATATGGGGAATTCATTTATTGACGCTTTTCATGGTTATTGTCATCTTCTGTACACCATGTGCTCCATTTTTTAAATTAACACAATTGTCAATCACACAATTATTATTGGGAATATTCATATCATTTATATCCGTTTACTGGTTTGAATTGGTAAAACTATATTATAAAAAAAGAAATAGCTAGGTAATCCATAGCTATTTTTTTAGTTGATATTTTTTCAATATTTTGGTAGTTTCTTTTTCGAGTTCTTCCTCATTATTTTTATCTATATATTCTTCAATCATCTCAGAAATAACCCCCAAATAATCACCATTTATCTCTTCGCAAGATCGAAATTCATCAAATGCTACAATATCTATTGCGGGTTTTATATTTCCGTTTATAACAATTTTTGCTGAGTTAAGTTCCCATTCATTATTACTTTCATACTCAAGCATTTCTTTTATATACGTTAATAGATGTTTCTTATCTTGATAAAATCCTTCTTGAATACGAACTGTTAAGATTGCATCTAATATTTTTTCAAAAGATAATTTTTTCGTTTCTCGCTTTTTTAACATCTTTTTTGCTAGGCGCATGTTTTCTTCTATTGTTAAGGAAAAATCAGGTTGGTAGCTGTTACAAGATTGTAAGAAATTTAAAAAGGAATATTTAAAATTGATATCATTATATGGATAGTATTGCAGTTTATAAATTTCTGAATATTGTTTTTTATGATTAGATAGTGCAAATAAACTAGCAATCGAAAATGATTCTGGCACATCAAAGTAGAGCGTATATTCTGGTGGAAGTAAAAAATAGCTATATTCATTTAACTCATTACTATCCCAACAAGCATCGCAAATAAAGAAATCATCAATTTTATATTTATCATCTTTTAAATAAATTAAGTTTCTCTCATGTCCCCAGTTTTTAGAATATGTTGAATATCTCATATTTTGAATATGAATTTTATCTAATAGAAGTGATAATATTTTTGCATAACCAACACATACAATATCTTTTCCTTCTAATACAGAAGAGAGCATTCTACAATGATTATCATCATCTTCATGATAATGATAACTTTTTACAATGTTGTATATATATATGATTTTTTCTAGAGGAGAATAATTGCTATGTTCTAATTCTTGAATATAATTTTCAGCAAGTTTATTTATATTTATATATTCATCTAAAGAATCATGTTCTATACCATTTGAATTCATAAAACTAGCACAAAGGATTACATCTATAGTGATAGCTATTTTCTGACTTATTTTTTTAATTGCAGTAAGTTCTTGTTGTGTTAAATTAGTTGGATTGATTAGAAGTATATTTTCTAGACCAATATTTGTTTTATAGTTTTTTATGGACTGAATGATATTCATAATTTCTTGAAAAGGTAATTGAGGAATGGATACTGTTTTGCAAATTTTCTTTTGTTTGATGTCATCAATTGTAAGTGGATAGCTAAGAATATCGGGAAGATAATAACCTCTTGGTGTCTCAAAAGATTCAAGGATTGTTGTGTTGGAAAACTGATGACAACGAATATCTCCAAAATAACAGTGTATTTCCTTACATTTATTAAGTTGCTTACAAATTTCTGGATATAATATGGATTCTTCTGAATATTTAAAATGAATTTCATTATTTTCTTTATTCAATACTCTTAATAGTTCTGGTTTTGCTAAATAAAATGGAAAATCATAAATTGTTATAGGAGTATTTATTGTTGAAAAAAATTCTTTTAATTCATCTATTAAAACATTCGAATTTTCATAGTAATCAATGATAGTTATATTATTTTCCTTTTTGATTTTTAGCTTCTCTTGATTGAAATCATTGAAACGTCTAAAGGCGATAAGCATATAAACCAACTCCTTGATAATTAGGTATTATACCACAAATGTAATTATGACAAAATTGTAATTTGTAAAAATAAGTTTCTATGGTAAAATGGTAAAGACGGAGGAGAGACTATGGAGGAGTACGTTTTAAAAGAAAAACAAGACGGTACAAAAATAACAGTGAGAGATGTTCATAAAACGTTATTACCAATGCTTATTGATATTGATGCGTTATGTAGAAAACATCATATTCAATATTTTTTGACAGCTGGAACCTGTTTAGGGGCAGTAAGACATAAAGGATTTATACCATGGGATGATGATTTAGATATCGGAATGGTAAAAGAAGATTACATGAAATTTATTGAAGTATTAAAAGAGGAATTACCAGAGGAGTATGTATTTCAATGTTTTGATACACACAAAGAATATAATGTAACCATTCCTGCGATGAAGATTCGTAAAAAGGGAACTTATGTAAAAGAAAAGAACTTACTTTTAGCAAATAAATGCCCAGATGGAGATGGACTTTTTATTGATGTATTTATTTATGATTGGAATTCAAAGAGTAAATTGGTTGACTTTATCAATCGTATCCCAAACTATTTATTATTACCAATTATTCTATTTTTTGAGAATATGAATCTTAATCCATATCCACTTAAAAAGTTTTTTGTAAATCATGCGAGAAGATATAGTAATCGCCATAAAAATTCAGGATATATTGGAACGGATTTGGCTTGGACTTATCAAAATATGTTTCATCCATTTGTTCATAAATATGAAACAATTTTCCCATTACAAGAAATGGAATTTGAGGGTCATAAATTTTATGGACCAAATGATGCAGATGCCTTTTTAAAGTTAGAAATTGGTTCTGATTATATGACTCCACCACCAGTGGATAAAAGAGAACCAAAACATATTTTAGATGTTGAATTAAATACGGAAGAGGTAGAAAAAGAACTATGTGAGGAGAAATCATAAGTTCTTTTCTTTTCTCTATTTGGGTTGGTTTATGATATAATGAAGAAGTAAAATCTAGTAAACATAATGAAAGAGAGATGGTAAAAATGCCTTTAGTACTTTGTATTTTAGATGGTGTAGGAATAAAAGAAAGTGAGTATGGGAATGCTTTTTTAAAAGCAAATCCAGAAAACTTTATGAAGTTATATGAAACGTATCCACATAGCTTATTAGAAGCAAGTGGAACATTAGTTGGACTACCAGTTGGACAAATGGGAAACAGTGAAGTAGGACATATGAATATTGGAGCAGGAAGGATTGTATATCAACCACTTGAATTTATTAATAAAGCAATTTCTGATGAAACATTTGATAAGAATGAGGAATTTAAAAGTGTGATGAATCATGTGAAAAAAAATCATTCAAGTTTACATTTAGTAGGTCTTTTAAGTGATGGAGGAATTCATTCTCATATCAATCACTTATTCGCACTATTAGAAATGGCAAAAAAAGAAGGAATAGAAAAAGTTTATATTCATCCTATTTTAGATGGAAGAGATACACTTCCTAGAGTAGCAATGCATTTTTTAGATTTATTATCACAAAAAATGGAAGCATTACAAATTGGTTCTATCGCAACTTTAAGTGGTAGATATTATGCCATGGATAGAGATAATCGCTATGATAGAGTAAAACTTGCCTATGATAATATGGTAGAGGGAACTGGTAAAAAGTATTCCAATTATGAAGATGCGGTTTTAGAAAATTATGAAAAAGACAACGGGGATGAATTTATTGTTCCATGTGTTTTAGATGAATCAGGACTTGTAACAGATAATGATGGTATGATTGTATTTAACTTTAGACCAGATCGTTTGAGAGAACTTTTTAGTGCATTCACAAATCCAAGTATGGATGCATTTTCGCATAAGAAATTAGAAAACTTAAAATTAGTTACCATGATGAATGTAAGTGATGAAGTGATTTGTACCAATGCATTTCATATTACACATTTAGACAATACATTAGGAGAATATCTTAGTAAACAAGGATTCAAACAACTACGAATTGCAGAGACTGAGAAATATGCCCATGTAACTTACTTTTTTGATGGGGGAGAAGAAAAAGAATTAACTGGTTGTGATAGAGTATTAATTCCAAGTCCTAAAGTTGCTACTTATGATTTAAAACCAGAAATGAGTGCAGTAGAAATCACAGATGAATTAATCAAAAGATTAGAAGAAGAAACATACGATGTTGTGATTTTAAACTATGCGAATGGGGATATGGTAGGTCATACTGGTGATATGGATGCAACGATAAAAGCTGTGAAAACAGTAGATACTTGCCTTGGAAGACTATATAACAAAGTAAATGAATTAGGTGGTACATTAATGGTTATTGCCGATCATGGAAACTGTGATACGATGTTAAATGAACATGGTGACATTGTAACCAGTCATTCTACTGCTCTTGTACCATGTATCATAACAAAACAGGATATTACTTTAAAAAATGGAAAGCTTGGAGATGTAGCTCCAACGATGTTAAAACTTTTAGGACTTGAAATTCCAAGTGAAATGACAGGGGAAGTCTTAATTCAAGAAAGACAATAAAAAAAGCAGTTGGAAGTATGCTATAATGGAAAAGATTAATTTGTTTTAGGATGTGACGTATGAAGGATAAAAAGGATAACCAAGTAAAAAGAAAAGGCATTATTTATAATACTATTATCTTCTTCAATATTATTTTTATTGTGGGATTAATTGGATATTATGGATATCGTCTTGTGTATTTTTATGGGTTAGAACATAAAAAACCAGAAGAAATTAAATACTTATCTCAAAAAATTACAATGGAAGGTAATTTGGTTTCTGAAGGGGATGGCTTATACTTAGATGAAAAGAGTAAGACCTTTTATTTTAAAGGTGCTCAAGTAAATAATTATTTATATTATTCGGGAAATTTATGGCGTATTATGAAAGTTAATCAAGATGGTAGTATGGTCTTGATTAGTAATGATACGAAAACTTCGATTGCATATGGACAAGATGCTAATTATGAGACTTCATCTGTTAGAAAATATATGAATCCAACAGGTGAAAATTTTACAGGACTTGTATATGCAACTTTAAATAAAACGACAAACTATTTAAAGAAAACAACGGTTTGTTTGGATAAAATATCAGATATGAAGCAAATTACTTGTAAAAAAACAATGAAAAGTGATGTTGTTGGATTATTAAACTTAAATGACTATGAATTATCTGGTGGAAAAAAGGGTTATTTGAATAATGGCACTTCTTATTATACGAGTGCAAGTTCAGAAAATAATGAATTATACTATGTACATATGAAGGGTGGAATTGCCAAAATTACGGATATGGTTGATACTCATAATTATGGTATTCGTCCAACAATTACATTGAAAGCAAAATTACCTTATCTTGCTGGAGATGGAACAGAAGCAAATCCATACAAGATTGAACCATTAGAGCAAGCTCCAACGGTATTTGTTGGAAACTATGTCAAATATAATGACTATACTTGGCGTGTAGCAGGCTTTACGCAGGATACTTTAAAACTTGCTTTAAATGGAACTTTACAAAATAACCAAGGAGCTTATCTTAGAAATTATTCAACGAAAGATAATTCCTTCAACCCAAAAGTTTATGGTAGTCTTGCCAATTATTTAAATACTACTTGGTATCGTACATTAAAAGATAAAAGTTTAATTGTAGATGGTATTTGGTATCAAGGAGATTATCAATTCAATGGGATATATGATTATCAAAATATTTATGCCAATAGTGTAACTGCAAAAGTAGGATTATTAACGATTGGGGATATGTATGTAGGAGAAATTCCAAATACATGGACTATGGCTAAAATGAATACTGGGGATGGAATGGTTTATACCATTCAAACTGGTTTCAAATTATATTCTGATTTGGTAACAGAAAAAAGAGAAGTAAGACCAGCGATTCAAATTAAGCGTCAATTTCAAATTTTATCGGGAACTGGAAGTAGTACTGATCCATATGTAATAGGAGGGATGTAGATGAAATTAAAGAAGAAAAAGAAAACTGCTTGTATTCTTTTATTTCTTGATGTTTGTATCATCCTTTGCTTTTTTCTAGCATATGGACCTATTTCTTATTTAAGAGAACTTTATATTACAACTTCTATGACAACAATGACACATAAGTATTTAGCACGTACGATTTATACAGAAGATATGATTCAAAATGTATTATCAGGAAACTATGTTAAGGAAAGTAACGAAGAAACCAATGTTGATGATATTGTGATTGGGTCTACGGATACAGCAGATGAATTTGATTCTATCTATGATGAACAAATTCTAACACGTGATCCAGAACATCCTGAATATAAATTAATTCCACTGAGTGGGAATGGTTATCGTGGTTACTTGGTTGCAATTTATGACCCTAGTCGTATTAAACTAGGAATAACGAATAAACTTGGAACTGTAGGACAATTTTTAAGAGAAATTGTGGTTCAAAACAATGCAATTTTAGGAATTAATGCCAGTGGATTTGTCGATACCAATGAGATGGGAAATGGTGGAGAACCAACAGGAATTGTGATTAAGGATTCTAAAGTGATTTGGAATTCGACGAAAACAGGATATTCTGGAGGAATTGCAGGGTTTACGAATGAACACAAGTTGGTACTTATGAAAGGAACTCCGGAAGAAGCAATCCGATTAGGAGTTAAAGATGCTGTTGAATTTGGACCTTTCTTAATTGTAAATGGAAAAGCAGCAGAGATTAAAGGAAATGGTGGATGGGGAATTGCTCCTCGTACCATTTTAGCGCAAAGAAAAGATGGAATTGTATTATTTATGGTCATCGATGGGAGACAACCTGGTTATAGTATTGGAATTAGTATGAATGATGCAACAAAGTTATTACAAAGATATAAGGCACACAATGCAGTGAATTTAGATGGTGGTGCTTCTAGTTCGATTGCAATTGGAAATAAAACCATTACAAAACCTTGTGGTTATAGTGCAACAGGAGAAAGAAGAATTCCAAATGCATGGATATTAAAATAAAAGAATCCAATTTATTTTTGGATTCTTTTTTGATGTGTTTTTTGACGATGATAATGTTCTTCCATTTTCTCAATGGTTTCCATTGCGAATCGTTTTTGAACGCGAATGGGAAGATTGGAATTATTCATTTTATATAATTTATGATGTAATTCATGTTCTCTTTTTAAATAATCATAAGTTTCTTCATAAGCATTCTGATACACTTCATGCTCATAGGTATAGCCACTACCTTCTATCGTACGGCGACTTAATCTTTCCTCTAAAACTTCTTTAGAACAAGTTAGTAATAGAAAATACTCATTTGGATTTCGATGGATACGTTCCTTCCAGAAATCAGCTCTTGTATCTAAGTTGAAACCAATGATTTTATCATTAGAGAAAACTTCTTGATCACGATCTCGGCAGTTTACTCCTTTTTTTACAAGAAAGCGAATGACAGTAGATTTTCCTGAACCTTTCGGACCCTCAACGACAACTTTAAATGGTTTTATATTTTCAAAAATAGTTTCAGGTGATTGATAACGAGGACAATTTGTTACTTCAACAAGTCCTTTTTTTAAAGATCCTCTTTGTTGTTTTGGAACAAATTCTTCCAAATTATTTTCATTACTCTTTGCAGTTAATAGGATTAATTCACTTTCATTTTGATATATATCTAATTCAATTAAAATATCTCCATCCATGAAATAATTTCTTTCATAGCCATCCATGTTTTCATAACTATAGTATTCCAGTGATTCAAAATATTTTATCATTTCATCACCAAGTCTTGTTACTACATATTTTTTCTCATATCTCATAAAAATCCCCCTTTTTGGAACTTTTATTCTATATAGAATTCATAAAAAAGTCAAGTTTTAGACTTATCTTGTTTCAAATTGGAACAGATATCCATTTATTTCCTTTGAATTATACTGATATCATTGATAAATAAAGGGATTTATATTATAATGGACTAGGTGGTTTTATGTGGCAAATTGGAAATATTCCCATTCAAAATAGAATTGTGTTAGCACCTATGGCAGGGGTTTGTAATAGTGCTTACAGAAAGATTATCAAAGAAATGGGCTGTGGACTTATTTATGCGGAAATGGTCAGTGATAAAGCAATTTTTTATGGAAGTAAGAAAACATTGGAAATGCTTTTTATGGAAGAGATTGAAAGACCAATTGTTCAACAGATATTCGGAAGTGATAAAGAATCTTTTGTTGTTGCTGCCAAATATATTTATGAAACTATGAAACCAGATATTATCGATATTAATATGGGATGTCCTGTTCCAAAAGTTGCAATGCGTGCACAAGCAGGGAGTGCCCTTTTAAAAAGTCCTGAAAAGGTAAAAGAGATTGTCAAAGCAGTCGTAGATGCAGTCCCAATTCCTGTCACAGTAAAAATTCGTAGTGGATGGGATAGCGAACATATCAATGCAGTAGAGATAGCAAAAATATGTGAAGAAGCTGGAGCAAGTGCCATTGCAGTACATGGAAGAACACGTAGTCAAGGTTATAGTGGAAAAGCAGACTGGGATATCATCAAAAAAGTAAAAGAAAATGTATCCATTCCCGTGATTGGAAATGGGGATGTTGTTACTTGTTATGATGCGAAAAGAATGTTAGAGGAAACTTCTTGTGATGCGGTTATGATAGGTAGAGGATGTTTAGGAAATCCTTGGCTTATTAAAGAGTGTGTGGATTATTTAGAAAGTGGAAAAGAACCGAGCGAAATAACCTATCAAATGCGTTTTGATATGTTGAAAAAACATTTAGAATATTTATTAAAAATCAAACCAGAGAAAGTAGCTATTTTAGAACTTCGTACTCATGCAGCTTGGTATTTGAAACAGATTCCACATTCTGCACCATTAAAACAGGCACTATTTAAAGCGACAACCAAAGAGGAAGTATTACAATTAATAGAAGAATTTATAAAGGAGAATGGCTATGAAGAAAGCTAGTACGAAAAAAAGGATTATCGCATATATCATTGATATTTTTATTCTTTGTGTTTTCCTTGGAATGAGCGCTATGATGACCAAGGTAACAGAAAATGAAAAGGTATTGCGTTTAGAATTAAGTGAGATCAATGAAAAGGCAGTGAGTCATGACATTGGAATTACCAATTATTTATTTCATTTCAGTGAAATACAACAGGACTTGGATAAAGAGAATATCGTAACAGGCATCATTAATCTTATCTTTATTCTAATTTACTTTGTTTTTATCCCTTATTTTATTGAGGGAAGAACTTTTGGAAAATATATTATGAAAATACGGGTTGTGAATGATGACGAAGGAGATGTCAGCCTTCAACGTTTATTCATTAGAAATATTATTTTAAATGGATTACTTTATTCTATTTTGTCATTATTCTTTATTTACTTAGTACCTGGAATTACATATTTTCTAATGATAACGATTTTAGGAATCATCCAATTCACACTAGTCATTTTAAGTGCTTTTATGGTACTATATAGGAAAGACGGAATTGGTTTACATGAAAAATTATCCCATACCAAAGTAGTTGAAGTTTAGGAGGAACCATTATGGAGAATAGAAAATTTAGTGAACAAGAACTTGTTCGTCGTGAAAAAGTAAAAGAATTACAAGAGTTAGGCATTGATCCATTTGGACAACGTTTTGAAGTAACAACGAGTTCAAAAGAAATTAAGGAACAATATGCACAATATTCTAAAGAAGAATTACATGAAATGGAAGTTGCTGAAGTAACCGTTGCGGGACGTATTATGACACGTCGTCGTAAGGGAAAAGTTGGATTTATGCATATTCAAGATAAATTTGGACAGGTTCAAATTTATGTAAGACAAGATGAAGTAGGGGAAGAAGAATATGCTTTATTTAAGAAAGCAGACCTAGGGGATATTGTTGGAATTAAGGGAACGGTATTCCGTACGGATATGGGAGAATTAAGTATTCGTGCAACGCATTATATCCATTTAGTAAAAGCATTAAGACCACTCCCAGAAAAATTTCATGGTCTTACAGATACAGAGGAAAGATATCGTCGTCGTTATGTAGATTTAATTATGAATGAAGATGCACGTCGTATTGCTTTTTCTCGTTCAAAAATCATTCGTTCAATTCAACATTATTTAGATAATCTAGGATATGTTGAAGTAGAAACACCAGTATTAGGAACGGTTCTTGGTGGAGCTGCAGCAAGACCATTTGTTACACATCATAATACATTAGATATTGATATGTATTTAAGAATAGCAACCGAATTATCTTTGAAAAGATTATTAGTTGGTGGAATGGATGCAGTCTATGAGATTGGACGTTTATTTAGAAACGAAGGAATGGATAGAAATCACAATCCTGAGTTTACTACAATCGAAGTGTATAAAGCATTTAGTGACTTAGAAGGTATGATGGATTTAACAGAAGGAATTGTTTCCAATGCTTGTATGGAATTAAATGGAACTTATGACATAGAATTTAAAGGACAAGCTATTTCTTTAAAACCAAAATTTAGACGTCTTTCTATGACAGAAGCAATTAAAAATGTAACTGGAATTGACTTCGCACAAGATTTCACATTTGAAGATGCGAAGAAATTAGCACTCGAACACGATATTGTAGTAGAAGACCATTTTGCTTACGGACATATCGTGAATGCTTTCTTTGAAAAATATGTAGAAGAGACCATTGTAGAGCCAACATTTATTTTTGGACATCCAATTGAGATTAGTCCACTTGCGAAAAAAGATCCAAAGGATCCTAGATTTACACAGCGTTTTGAGTTATTTATTTTAGGTAGTGAGTATGCGAATGCCTTCACTGAATTAAATGACCCAATTGATCAATATGAACGTTTTGAAGGACAATTAAAAGAACGTGAATTAGGAAATGATGAAGCAAATGAAATGGATTTAGATTTCGTAGAGGCTTTAGAATACGGAATGCCACCTGCTGGTGGAATGGGAATGGGAATTGATAGATTAGTGATGTTACTTACCAATAGTGAATCGATTCGTGAAGTCATTCTGTTTCCAACAATGAAATTAAAATAAGAAAGAGGGATAAAATGAAAGTATTATCAGTAAACTGTGGAAGTTCATCTTTAAAATTTCAAGCATATGAAATGCCAGAAGAAAAAGTATTAATTGCAGGTACGTTTGAACGTATTGGAATTACAGGTGGCTTTTATACATTAAAATTAAATGGAGAAAAAATCAAAAAAGAAGTAGAGTTACCAAATCATGAAGTAGCTGTACAAATCTTAGTACAAGAATTATTAGATAATCATATTGTAGAATCATTAGATGAAATTAAGGGAATTGGACACCGTACAGTTCATGGTGGAGATAAATTTAATTCTAGTGTTATCGTAACAGAAGAAGTGATTCAAGAATTAGAAAATTTAATTCCATTAGCACCACTTCATAATCCAGCTGGAATTACAGGAATTCGTGCTTTTCAAAAGATGGTTCCAAATGCAGTAGCAGTAGCAGTTTTTGATACTGCATTCCATCAAACAATGCCAGAGGAAAATTACTTATATTCTGTACCAATGGAATGGTATGAGAACTACGGAGTACGTAAATATGGATTCCATGGAACAAGTCATAAATATGTATCTACTCGTATGAATGAAATCTTAGGACGCACTGATACTAAATTAATTACTTGTCATATTGGTAGTGGTGGAAGTGTAAGTGCAATTTTAAATGGAAAATGTATTGATACTTCTATGGGATTTACACCAAATGCAGGGATTATGATGGGAACTCGTTCAGGAGATATTGATTATTCTATGATTCCATATATCATGGATAAAACTGGAATGAGTTTAAAAGAAGTAGATAATATTTTAAATAAACAAAGTGGTTTATGTGGTATTAGTAAAGGAAAAAGTGATGCGAGAGATATCGAAGATGGTATGGCTGCAGGAGATAAGTTATGTAGTCTTGCGCAAGATATGTATGTCAAACGTGTTGTGGAATATATTGCAAAATACTATGTATTACTTGGTGGTTGTGATGCGATTGTATATACAGCAGGACTTGGTGAAAATTCAAGTTTAACTAGAAAGCAAATCATGGATAAACTAGCTTGTCTAGGTGTTCAGGTAGATGAAAAAGAAAATGATATGCGTGGAGAAGAAAAAATGGTTAGTACCAAAGATTCTAAGATCGCAT
>JAGZRP010000002.1 GCA_018381595.1 Bacillota bacterium | reverse complement strand
TAACCAAGATACACCATTTACAAGTGAAATAAAAAAAGTCGATGTACAAAGTACTGGTAATATAGAACTTTTAAAAACTGGAGAATCGAAAGAGAATATAAGTAATAAAATACCACTACCACAAGTGGAATATCATTTATTTTATCAAGTCAATGAAACATATCAATTCTATCAAACAGGTATTACAAATGAGGAAGGAAAAATTGTCTTTTCATCCATTCCAATTGGTAATTATTGTTTGCAAGAAATCAATGCCCCAAAAGATTATCAGGTAGATTTAAAAAGGTATTGTTTTACTCTGTTAAAGGATGAGATCAAACATTTGAAATATCATAATGAATTAAAAAAGACCTCATTTACCATTCAAAAAGTAGGAGAACATTTTGAAAAAATGGAACACGGAAAAGGTGTTTATCAAGAAGTACCACTTGACAATGTTTATTTTCAATTATATCAAGTAGAAAAAGAAGAACAAATTGATACATTAAAAACAAATCAAGAGGGGATACTAAAAATAGAGCGTTATTTAGAAAGCGGGAATTATTATTTAAAAGAAGTAAAAACCAAAGAAAACTATTTATTAGATGAAACAAAATATTTTTTTGAAGTTTTAGAAAACACACATGAAGCCATTTTAAAGTTCGAAACGAAAATTGTGAATAAAATAAAAAAGGGAATGATTCAAATCAGAAAAATAGATGAGAATGAATTACCCCTGAGTGATACAACATTTGCTTTATTTTCAAAAGATAATAAAAAATTATATGAAGAAACAACGAGTAGTACTGGAAAAATAAAAATAACTGATATTCCATACGGAGAATATTATATAAAAGAAATCAAAGCAAAAGAAGATTATGTATTAAAAGAGGAACCAATTTCTTTTAAAATCATAAATGATGGTCAAGTAATTCCGTTAAAGATAACGAATCAAAAAAAGGTATATCCAAATACAACAGATTATGTTTCCAAGACAAAGCAACTTATTATAGGTGCAACTTGTATTGGATGTCTTCTATTAATGATTGGAGTATATATTGAAAAAAGAAGATGAAATGGGTTCGCTGGATAGGAATAATAATCATCATAATTAGTTTTCTTTATGGAATTCAGTTTGAAATGGTGGAAGTAAAAAAGAATCAACAAAACAAACAAATTATTTCCTTATATGAAAAGCATCAGAATCAAAACAAATCTATCATTGGAACCATTGAAATTGTAAAAAACAAGCAAAAAGTAATCATAAGAAAAGGTAATACAGAGGAAATTATTAGTAAAAAACAAGTTTCTCTTTTATCCGCATTAGAAACGAAAGCACTTTTTTTGGCAGGACATAGTATTCCAGAAGTATTTGGTACGTTGCATGAAAGTAAAGTAGGTGATGAGCTTCAACTTGATATTAGACATCAAAAAAAGAGTTATCAAATTTACGATATTGAAATCATTGATATTACAGATGAATCCATTTTTTACGAAAAAGATTCCTTTGAAAAGCTAGTATTAATCACATGTATGAAAGATGAAAACAAAAGATTAATTGTGAAAGCAAGAAGACTACATGTCAATTAGTTGTTATCAAGATTGACTCTAAACTAAAAAAATAGTAAACTGATAGTAGAAATGTGGGGGATAGTATGAAAAACACACCATATAAAGCACTAGAGTTACGTTCTATGGAAGGTTCTTTAGATTGCGTTAATTTTGTATCAAATCAGAATCGTAATCATATCAAAACATTTGAAGAAGTATATCACTTTTTAAGTGGAATGGTTTATGAAGAAGAAGCATTAGCAAAAGCAGCAGCAGATTATAATAAAGCAAAAGATGAAATTTGCTATAGTTTTCCAATTGAAAAAAAGAAACAAAAAGAAGCTGGAGCCAATGTTGTTAGAGTTTATTTGGGGAAAGATGCGATGCATAATAGTGAACTGATGTCTACTGGTAAAACAATGAAACAAAGTATGGATCAACTAAAGTTAGCAACAATTAAGACAAAAAACAGTCGTAAACTTATGAATCGTCATTTAGCTGTTAAAAAAGCAGTGTTAGGAACTTTAGCTACAGGAATGATAACAGTCGGAATTGGAGCCGCTTATTTAGGTGCAATGGATCAAGCTGATAATAGATACAAAGCACCAAAAACAGAATATGTGCTAGAACAAGAAAATCATTATAATGCGATGAAAGGAATTTATGATACTTTGTCTGAAGAAACAAAGGAAAAAATAGATTTTAAGGAATTTAGACAAGATTATGAAGCCGAATATTTGGCTGGTGAAATAGGTGGAAATGAGATTAAAGCGGAACTAGAAAACGGACGTAGTAGATAAAAGGCAGTAAGCCTTTTTAAATGTTTCAGGAGCAAACATATGTATGAGAATTGAGGTGGAGAAATTGAAATATTATATAAAAGGAAACTATCGAAAAAGTATTTTTTCTTCACCAAAAGGATATGTCATTGGAATTTTTAAAGTAAGAGAAACAAATGATGAACGGTTAGTTGACTATGTGAATAAAACAATTACATTTACAGGATACTTTCATGAGTTAAATGAAGATGATAATTACATATTTTATGGGGAAGGAATCGATCATCCAAAATATGGATTCCAATTTCAAGTAAGTGAATATGAACGAATTAAACCAGAAGATAAAGATGGTGTCATTGAATTTTTATGTAGTGATTTATTTCCTGGAATTGGGGAAAAACAAGCGAAAACGATTGTGGAAGTATTAGGGGAAAAAGCACTGGATAAAATTTTAGAGGATGAATTTTGTTTGGCAATGGTTCCTAGGTTAAGTACCAAAAAAGCAAAAAAAATATATGAGACATTAACTAAGTATGAGGAAAGTCATAAAACCATTGTTTATTTAACAGAACTGGGTTTTTCAATGAAGGATGCATTAAATATTTATAATACTTATAAGTCGTATACGATTGAATATATTGAGCATGATATATATAGATTAATGGATGAAGTAGAAGATATTTCTTTTCTAAAATTAGATGAAATTGCTCGTAAAAAAGAAATTGATCCAATGGATGAGAGAAGAGTAAAAGCTTGCATTCTTTATCACATGCGTACCATGACATGGAAACAAGGAGATACTTATTTATTAAGAGAAGAAATTTATCAACCCGTTTGTTCTTATTTACATCAAGAAATTGGTAGTGAGTTATTTGAAACTTTAGTAAATGCTCTTGTTGATGAAGAAAAAATATATATTGATCATGATGAATATTATGTAATGGATATCTATGAGGCAGAAGTGGAAATTGCCCGTCGGATTCAATTTTTAAATCACTTAGAGCCATTAAAATATAAAAAATTAAATGGTATGTTAGAAGCATATGAAAAGGTATGTGGATTTGATTATAATAAAAAGCAAAAAGAAGCCATTAAAGAAGCTTTAACAAACCATTGTTTTATTATTACAGGTGGACCTGGAACTGGTAAAACAACAATTATAAAAGCAATTATTGATTTATATCAAAAATTAAATGATTTGAATTACGATCAATTAGTAGAAGAAATTTGCTTACTTGCCCCAACAGGACGTGCTAGTAAACGAATGAGTGAAGCAACCTTGCTTCCTGCTAGTACGATTCACCGGTTCTTAAAATGGAATAAAGAAACAAATGAATTTGGAGTGAATGAATTTCATAAAGACCAAAGTAAGTTTATTATTATTGATGAAGTAAGTATGATAGATATTTCATTATTAGATAGTTTATTGAAAGGGTTACCAGATCATATTCAATTAATATTTGTTGGTGATTTTAATCAACTTCCAAGTGTTGGTCCTGGACAAATTTTAAAAGATTTTATTGAAAGTGAAGAAATACCTATGGTTCATCTTGACTTACTTTATCGTCAAGACGAAGATTCTTATATCACAACACTTGCACATGAAATCAAAGACAATCAATTGAGTGATAATTATTTAAAAACAAAAAGTGATTATACTTTTTTAACTTGTAGTGGAGATTCGATTCGTAAAAATTTAAAAACAGTATGTAAGCAAGTTTTAGATAAAGGATATACGGATAAACAAGTACAAGTAATGGCTCCAATGTATCGTGGGATGAATGGAATTGATAATTTAAATAAAGAGTTACAAGAGGTTTTTAATCCGCCAAGTCCAGATAAAAAAGAAATTACATATGGAGATGTGATTTTTAGAGAACATGATAAAATCTTACAATTAATTAATATGCCAGAAGAAAATGTTTTTAATGGAGATATTGGAACCATTTCAAAAATTGTATTGGATATGGAAAGTCCATCTAAGAAGAAAGAAATTTATGTTGATTATGATGGACTGATTGTAAAATATCAACCCAAAGATTTTATTCATATTAAACATGGTTTCATTATTACGATTCACAAATCACAAGGAAGTGAATTTCCGATTGTCATTATGCCAGTGAGTATGACATATCATCGTATGTTATATCGTAAATTAATTTATACAGGAATTACACGTGCAAAAAAGAAATTAATTTTATTGGGAGAACCAAATGCATTTTTAGAAAGTGTTCAAAACAATCATGAAAGAAAAAGAAAAACAAGTTTATTAAGACGTTTAAAATCATCAGAATAGGACATAATATAAATGTATGTAAGAGTTACATACGATCATATTTTTTTAACTAAGAGGGTGATTTTATGAAGAAAGCAAATATAGCAATGATGCTAACAGGAATGGCAGCTGGAGCGGGAGCATACGCTGCATATCAAAAATATAACAAACCAATGATGAACAAAATGGAAAAAGTCGTAGACAAGACATTAAAAAAAGCAAACGATAAGTTAGAGGATATGATGTAATTAAAAATCTTCCAGGAATGGAAGATTTTTTTGTGGAAAGATAGAAAAAATATGTTATAATGGTTTATATAAAAGAATAGAGGTGTTCATATGAATTATCCATCATGGGTTGCTTATTTAGTTTCACCAGGATTATTTATTTATTTGATTGTATTATTTTTCTTAGTCAGCGCAGTGATTATTTTAACACTAAAGAAATTAAAAGTAATTAAGGTACAAGAAACTTATAAAAAAATTATACTTCCAGCATTAATTGTAACATTTTTATCTTATGTTGCTGGAACGCTTGTACTGTTATTGACACAGTTTTTAGCAAAGTTCGATTGGATTAATATTAAATTGGCAGAGCCATTGGTAATCAATCCATTCACAAATATTTATTCGTTCTTATATACTTTATTAGCTTTTGCAGTAAGTACGGGATTGATTTTTTATTTAAACAAAATTATTACAATGAATACAATTCGCTTATCAAATGGGAAAGAATTTAGAATTGCTTTATTATTAACCATTTTTACTGCACCATATATTTTCTTTATTCCAGCACAAGTAACGAAAGTAAGACCAAATGAAATTAAAACACAAGATGTTAGTAAAATAGAAGAGTATAAAGCAATTAGCTTAACAGATACGAAAAAGTTAAAAGAGTTAGTAGGGCAACTCGGAAGTGCAAATGCGTATAAAGAAGTGAAAGCTGATATAAACAATAAACCAACAACAATTACTATTACTTATAAAGATGGAATTAAAACACCAGATGATCAAGTATTGGAAAAAGATAGTGCGATTTTGTTATATCTATTTCCAAAAATTGAACGTGTTGACTTTGTAGTAGATGGAATTTATTACACATTTGATTATAATATCATCAATACCATTCATCAAAATAGATTAAGAGAAATGTCATTAAAAGAATTACTTGAGTATTACGAAATGTAAAAGTAATTCTTTTTCTTTACAAATAATGGAAAAGTCGTTATAATAAACATGAGAATAGAGAGTGATAACATGAATCAAAAAAAGGGATTTACATTGGTAGAATTATTGGGTGTTATTGTAATTTTAGGTATCATAGCACTTATTTCGCTACCGCCAATCTTAAATCAATTAAATGATTCAAAGGATACAATTAATTCAACAACTTTAAAACTAATTTATAGTGCTGGAGAAGTTTATTTGGATGAAAGACAAAATGATTATAAAAGAACGCCAGATAATATTTTTTGTGTTACAATCAGTGAAATTGCTGCAGATAATAAATTGAATCTGCCTGTGAAAGATGCTTCTTCGGGAAAAGAAATTGATCCTGGAAAATATGTGAAATTTACAGTGAATAATCATGGTGGACTCAATTATGAAGAACAACTTTATGATAGTTGTACTCCAGTTGTTAATTAGGGTGATAGTATGAAAAATAAAGGGTTTACATTAATTGAATTACTAGCTACGTTAACGATACTTGCCATTCTTGCTGTGATTGTATTTCCAAATATATTTGGGGTTATGAATCGCTCTAGAGATAAAGCGTTTGATACGCAAGCACAGAATGTAATTAATGGAGCAAAAAATTACTATGCCGATCATCCAAACGCACTTCCCAATAAAGGGAGCAAAGCAACGGTTACATTAGCAACGTTAAAAAGCGGAAATTATGTGGATAAAAAAATAGAGAATCCAAAGACTGATAAATTAATGAATGATAGTTCTTACGTTGAAGTGAGTAACGATAATGATAATTTTGTTTATCGTTTCTATGCAGTAGATTAAAAAGGAAAAGAAGAAATGCTCTTCTTTTTTATTGAATCCCTTGAAATATAAGAAAAATATGGTATAATCAAATTAGTTTTGTAAAAAGCGAAGAAAAAGAAGTAGTAATAACTCACTTTTTTAAAAGAGAGTCTATGTTGGTGGGAATAGATAAAAAAGCGTTATGAATTCGTCTTTGGAGCTTTATATAAGAAAATATATAACGGTGATGCGTTATAATCATGAGATAGTAAAGTTTTTTACTATGAATTAAGGTGGTACCACGTCAAATCACGTCCTTATATAGGATGTGATTTTTTTTGTAGGAGGTGTGAGAGTGATATTTCAAAAAAAAGCAATTTTATTTATTCATGGTTTTTCGGCTAGTTATTATGAAAATGAATATTTTTTAAATAGTTTACAAAAGCATCATGAACTGGATGTTTACACATTTACACTTCCTGGACATGAAAGACCACTCATGCGAAAAGTAAAATACGAAGAGTGGATAGAACGTTCTGAGAAAGAGTTTTTAAATCTTACTAAGCATTATCACCAAATCTATTTAGTAGGTCATAGTATGGGTGGTGTGATTGCGAGCTATTTAGCAAGTAAATATCCAGATTTTGCAAAGCGTCTCATTCTAATCGCCCCTGCATTTGAATATGGTAGTTTTGAACAAAACAAAAAGGATTTGAAACGGTTTTTTAGTCCAAAAGAAAAAACGGAACGACTGGGATATGATACCTTTTTATCAAAGTTAATTCAAATACCAACCAAAGACTTTTTAGAATTTACCAAGCTTGTTAAAAATTACAAGAGTACCATTCAAAAAGTGACCATACCAACGTTAATCATTCATGGAGATGAAGACAATATTGTTCCTTTTACCGCAAGCACTTATGCTTACAAAAATGTGAAAGCAAAAGAAAAATATATTACAACCTTAAAAGGAATTAGACATCAAGTATTTATTTCAGACAAGAAAAGAGAAGTATCAGAATATATTTATTTGTTTACCAAATTTCATTTTTCATTTCGAAAAAAATATATTAAGGAAATATAGGAGGAAATTATGTTAGAAAAAGTAGAAGCATTAAAATTAGAGATACAAGAAAAATGTAGTCAAGTAACATCATCAAAAGAATTGAATGATGTCAAAGTAGAATATCTAGGAAAGAAAGGGCCAATTCAAAGTCTTAGTAGCATGATGGGTGAGTTATCTATTGAAGAGAAAAAAGAGTTAGGTCGTTCTTTAAATGAGTTAAAAACGTTTGCAACGAATTTAATAGAAGAGGCAAGAACTACTTTAGAAGCACGTGAATTAGAAGAACGTCTTGAGAAAGAAAAGATTGATATTACATTACCAAGTACTGAATTAAAAGTAGGTGGTGTACACCCTATTACAAAAATAATTGATGAAATCGAAGAATTATTCGTATCACTTGGTTATGATGTGGTAGATGGACCAGAAGTAGAATTAGACTTATATAACTTTGAAAAATTAAACTTACCAAAGGGACATCCAGCTCGTGATGCGCAAGATAGTTTCTATATTACAGATGAAGTATTACTTCGTACCCATACATCTCCAGTACAAGCAAGAACGATGGAAGCCAATCAAGAAAAAGGACCAATTCGTGTTATTTGTCCAGGAAAAACTTATAGAAGAGATAATGATGATGCGACCCATTCACATCAATTCCACCAAGTAGAAGGTTTAGTCATTGATGAAAATATATCACTTGCTGACTTAAAGGGAACTTTAGAGGTTTTAGCAAAAACAATGTTTGGGGAAAAGAATGAAATTCGTCTTCGTCCAAGTTTCTTCCCATTTACAGAACCTTCATTAGAAGTAGATATTTCATGCTTTAAATGTGGAGGAGCTGGTTGTTCTCTTTGCAAAGGAACCGGTTGGATAGAAATCCTAGGAAGTGGAATGGTTCATCCAAACGTACTGAGAGCCAATGGATATGATCCAGAAAAATATACTGGATTTGCATTCGGAATGGGGCCAGAGAGAATTGCCATGTTGAAATATGGAATCACAGATATTAGAAATTTCTATACTAACGATTTACGATTCTTAAATGATTTTAATCGTGTGGAAGGAGGAGAATAAGATGCGTGTAAGTAAAAGTTTTTTAAATGACTATGTGAAAGTAGACGACTTAGATTTTCATGAACTAGCTGACAAAATGGTTTTTGCAGGAAACGAATATGAAAGCGTTGAAAAAATTAGTGAAGCAACTAACATCGTAGTAGGTCATGTTTTAGAATGTGAAATGCATCCAGAAAGTAAAAAACTCCATATCTGTAAAGTGGATTTGGGAAGTGAAGTCGTTCAAATTTTATGTGGTGCTCCAAATATGAAACAGGGAATTAAAGTACCAGTTGCGAAAATTGGTGCGAAATTACCTGGTGGATTTGAAATTAAGAAAGCAAAATTAGCAGGTATGGATTCCAATGGAATGTGTTGTGCTTTAGAAGAATTAGGAATTGAATCTAAATATATTAGTGAAGAAGAAAAAAATGGGATTCATGTGCTTCCTGATGATGCTGAAGTTGGTAGTGATGCAATTCACTATCTTGGTTATGATGATGAAATCATTGATTTTGAACTTACAGCTGACCGTGGGGATTTACTAAGTATGCTTGGAATGGCTCATGAAGTAGGAGCAATTTATAATCGACCTGTTACTTATCCAGAAAACAATCCAAGTGTAATTGATGAGAATATCAATGATAAGATGAAATTAGAAGTAAAGACAGAAAAGTGTCCTATTTATCTAGGAAAGATTGTAAAAAATGTAACCATTAAAGAAAGTCCACAATGGATGAAAACAAGATTAATGGCAAGTGGAATTCGTCCAATTAATAACGTGGTTGATATTAGTAACTATGTGATGCTTGAATATGGACAACCACTTCATTTCTTCGATCAAGATAGACTTGGAAATCATGTAGTAGTAAGAGATGCTGAAGAGCATGAAACTATGAAAACATTAGATGGACAAGAAAGAACATTGAAGTCTTCTGATATTGTCATTGCAAATGAAAAAGAGCCAGTTGCACTTGCTGGTGTTATGGGTGGTCTTTCGACAGAAGTAGAAATGGATACGAAAAATATTTTTGTAGAAGCTGCTATCTTTGATTCTGTTAGTATTCGTTATACAGCAAAAGCAATCTTAAGAAGTGAAGCTTCTAATCGCTACGAAAAAGGAATTGATCCAAATCGCACGAAAGAAGCATTGAATCGAGCTTGTTATTTACTTGAAAAATATGCAGATGGAATTGTATTAGATGGTATTTTAACGCATGATAATACCAATAAAGAAGATAAAGTGATTGACATTACTTTAGATAAAATAAATTCTGTATTAGGAATGAGTTTAAAAGTAGATGAAGTCATTGATGTATGTAAGCGTCTTGGATTTACGGTTACAGAAGAGAATGGATTATTTCATGTATTGATTCCAACGAGAAGATTAGACGTAAATATCAAAGAAGATTTCATCGAAGAAATCGGAAGAATTTATGGATACGAACATGTAGTAGGGAAGCTTCCAGTGACTAAAATGAAACGTGGAACGCGTTCTTTAAAAGAAATGTTAATCAAAGATATTAGAAATCGTTTAGCTGGATTAGGATTAACACAAGTAATTACTTATTCGTTAGTGCACAAAAATGACGTAAATAAATATATCAATTTTGATAAAGAAGATATTTACTTATTGGACCCATTAACAGAAGATAGAAAATACTTGCGAAAAAGTTTAATTCCATCATTATTAAATGTATGGGAATATAATGTCAGTCGTAATCAAAAAGATATACAGATTTTTGAAACAGGAAATATTTATTACAAAGAAAATGATAACTATGTAGAAAAACCGATGATAGCTGGATTGGTATATGGAATTACAAATCATAATTTATGGCAACAACAACGAATGACAGTGGATTTCTATTATGTTAAGGGAATTATTGAGAATTTAATGAAATATTTGGGTCTTAATAATCGTTATTCATTTGATACAAAAGAATTACCAAAAGAGTATCATCCAGGTAGAAGTGCCTCTTTAATCATCGATAGAGAAATTGTTGGATACTTTGGACAAGTACATCCAAAAGAGTCGAAAAAAGAAATTTATGTATTTGAATTAGACTTAGAAAAAATCATGAGTCATAAAGTAAGACTGGTAAAATTTAAAGAAGCATCGAAATATCCTGCGATTCATAAAGATTTAGCGTTCATTGTGAAAAAGGATATTACATCAAAACAAATCATGGATATCTTAAAATATATTGGTGGTAGAATGGTATCACAAATTGATGTATTTGATGTATATACAGGGGAAAATGTGAAAGACGATGAAAAATCGATCGCATATTCGATTACTTTTGAAGATGCAACACGTACCCTTACGGATGAAGAAGTTATGGTTGTATTTAACAAAATGATTGAAAACGTAGAAGAAAAATTAGATGCCAAAGTAAGAGATAAATAGAATCAGAATCCTGATTCTTTTTCTTTGCCTAAATTTTTTCGTACGAAAAAATGAAAGATAATAAATAGTAACCAATGAAACTGCATTATCATCATGTAGTATGTGCATGAATGACATAGTATTTTCAATCATTTGAATTGTAACTTACATGATATAAAGCTTATATCAAAATGATAATATATTCTTTTTTATTTTATAATCGATTATTATCTATAGCTGAGATTAAAACTAATATCAATATTGATAAATTAAAGTATAATGAAAAAGTCATCATTTCTGATGACTTTTTTGGTATTCTTGATAATAATTTTCCATAAACGTTTGATGTGCTTTTCTTTCGAGTGTTAATGAGAAAGGCTTGCATTTGTACTCTGGATATTTTGTTTTTATTACTTCTTTTAGAAAATAAGTTAAGAATTCTGGATTACGGATTAATACTGGCCCGATTAAATAAGTCCCATAGAAGTTCTTTTCATGAACTCCTTCTTTTTTAGAATTAGGGTAAGATCCTGTTCCTTTTAATACATGAAAAAGTGGATGTTTGTTTTCTCTCATAACACTATTTTGATTTTGAAATCCAATCATTGGTTCTTTTACAAAATCACATTGAAATAATGCTTCATCGACAATACGGAAATGTTCTCTTTTTGAAAAATAAGGAAATAAATTTAAGGCTCTGATTTTCTTTTTATCTGTTGTCAGAATATAACGCCCAAATAATTCACAAGCATTTCCAGTCATTAAAAAGTGAACTCCATTTTCATATGCATTTTTGACTTGTTCTTTATATTTTAGTAAATGTTTTAATACGAGTGCCTGGTTTTCTTCTGTTCCTGCACCCATATAAATAATATCAAAATCATCAAAATTTAATTCATCATCAATGGTAAGAAAGGTAACAGAGCATTTTATATTTTGATGTTCTAATTGTTGTTTTAATGCTTTTACATTTCCACTTTCCCCATATAAATTCATTAAATCGTAATAGAGATGAAGAATTTTAATATTCATTTACTCACGTCCTTTCAGAAGTCCATGGAATGGTTTTACATAGTCAAAGTTAAGAATTGCAAAAATATCACCTTTACTTCTTTTTTTAAGATAAATACTGGCTTCTTCTAGGGTTTCAAAAACAGCAATTTTCTTTTCATCCATTCCCGCATATTTAATACGTGTTGCAATATCATAGCGATGAATTCCAACACAGATAATTTTATCAACATTTGATTTTTGTAATAACTCAAAGTCGATGTCATAAAGCCAAGAGAGGTCATCAAAATTATAACGTCTTGAAATTTCTTTCCAACCAATGACAATTGTCTTTAACTCTTTGGTTCTTGTTGTATATAATAAAGATTGATTAAACGTTGTGCTGTTTTCATTTTTATTGTTTAAAACATGAACGTTTCTTTTTCCTAGTAAGTAATGATTTTGAATGTCGTTTTCTTTATTTTGTTCACTCATATCATTTGCAATTCCAACTGGATTTAATCCAAGAAGGGATAAAACAGAAAAGCAAGCTAGTGTATTATAAGCCTGATATAAGTAAGCTGGTTTTAATAAGATGTGATATTTTTGATTAATGGTCATTTTTTCTTGTTCAAATTGAATACTAGTAATTTCATAATCAGGTTTTGGTCTTTTTAATTTACCACATTCACAGTAATAATCGCCAAGTGCTTCAAATTGATAGTAGTGATAATTTAATTTTTTATGGCAAACTGGACAGTGGGAAACATTTAGATTTTCAAATTTATTTTTCGTATAAGAATATTTATTTTTTGCAATCCCATAATATGTAATTTTATTTTTTTTCTTTTCAAATTTTTGAAGATAAGGATCATCAGCATTTAAAATTAGATGCATATCTTCCGTAATTGCTTTTTCAATTTCAGCAAATACTTTATCAAAATGTCCTTGTCTTGGAGGTTGATCTCTTGTGATATTGGTAATTACAACATAATTCGGATGAATGGCTGGAAAGACATATTTTGAATAGCGTTCATCGACTTCACATACTAATATATCTGCTTTTACTTTTCCAGATAGTGTTGTATTTTCCAGTAGTAGTGTTAAGATTCCAGCATCTAGATTTGCTCCTTTGTCATTGTGGGCAACTGTATATCCATGATTTCTTAACGTTTTTGTAATGACCTTGGTAATACTTCCTTTTCCGCTAGAGCCTGTTACTGCAATTACAGTATCTGGAAGCGTGAACTGATAAAGCATATTTTTATCTAATTTTAATAAAATACTTCCTGGTAGAGTAGAACCTCTACCTAATAGACTTCCGATATAGCACAATAGTTTTCCAAAACTAATTAAGATTCTTTTTTTCATAATAACACCCCGCAAGTTCATTATAACATAAAGAAAAAAGAATTATCTAGTTTTGTCGGTTTGATAGCACTCAAAAAAACGTTATGATATATTGAATGAGGAGATGGTTTGATGCAGAGATTAGAATATTCCAATCATACGTTGGATATATACTTAAGTGGCAGAGTCGATGCCTTTGAATTACAAGTAATGCAGAAAAGAATGTATTCGATTATTGAAGAATATGGAATTTATAATGTGCAATTACATACAGGAGACTCTGTTAATTTAACAAGTAATTCATTATCTTGGTTAGAAGATGATTACCGAAGTAATTATCACGGAAATTTTAAAATACTAGATTAAAATTCACGAGAGTGGATTTTTTTGTACATAAGTTTTTCTTTCAAACATAAAATTTGGATAGGTGATATCTATGGAACTGATTTCAAAAGTACGCTCTTATTTATTAGAAACTGAGTTTTCTCTTCACTGTTATGAAAATCAGTTAGACATTGTCAATTATAAAGAAATTGGAAGAATTAGTGATACTTCTATTTCTATTTTAACAGACCAACATCAAGTAGAAATAGAGGGAAAGAATTTAACAATTATTAAATTATTGGAGGATGAAGTGTTAATTAAGGGAACGTTTCAAAAAATAGAATTCAGGTGAAAACATGAAAGAAAATCAGTTTATTTATAGCAAAGATAAGTTGAAATTAAAAGTAGAAGGAAAACGGATTGAACGTTTTATTGAACGTGTCATCAAGAAAAAAATTCCTCTTTTAAAAATCAAAAAAACTGATCGTAAAACCATTTATATTACAATTTATCAAAAAGATTATGATCGGATCCAGGAATTAAAGACAATTTATCATATATCTATAGTAGATACTTATGGAGTTTCTAAAATAAAAAAGAAAGTGAAAAAAAACAAAGTGTTACTCTTAAGTATCTTTTTTGGGTTTCTATTATTGGTTTTCTTATCTAAATTAATTTATCAAGTAGAAATTATT
This sequence comes from Bacillota bacterium, assembly GCA_018381595.1. Classification (GTDB taxonomy): domain Bacteria; phylum Bacillota_I; class Bacilli_A; order RF39; family UBA660; genus UMGS2016. Next base: position 6,588 of record JAGZRP010000002.1, on the reverse strand, counting down.
GATACCGATCGTAATGTGCGTGACTTTTTAAGAAAAGAATTAAAAGAGGAGGGTGTGAAAGAATATCAGTTTAAAAAAGATTACGACGCATTAGAAATTGCCAAAAAACATATTTTGGAAAGAAATCATGATACCATTGAATGGTTAGAAATAGAAACTGTTGGGACAAAGTATGTGGTACGTGTAGAAATGCGAAAATTACCAAAAAAAGAAAAGCAACCGGAATTGCGTAATATTGTTTCAAAAAAGAATGCGATTATAAGAGATGTAGAAGCATCGCAGGGTGAAATTGTAAAAAGAAATAATGATTATGTCAAAGCTGGGGATATTATTATTAGTGGGGCAATTCATTTAAATGAGGAAACAAAAAATAAAGTGAGTGCAGAAGGGAAAGTCTATGGAGAAGTCTGGTATGAAATGCAGGTAGAATTTCCTTATCATTATTACAATATTGAAAAAACTGGTAGAAAAAATACTGTTTATGTATTTGAGTATTTTGGAAAACGATTTGAATTATTTAACAGAAAACCATTCAAACAAAAAAAGAGTGATGTTACTTCTATTTGGAAACATATTATGATGCCGATTCAATTCAAAAAAGAGAAGCAAACAGAGGTCATTGAAACAGATAAGGTTTACACAAAAAAGGAAGCCATTGATCAGGCAGTTAAGTTAGGAATTAAAAGGATGGAACAGAAACTTTCTAAAAAAGAAAAAATAATTAGCGTAAAAACTTTGAAAACAGAGCAGAAAAAGAGTAAAATGGTAGTAGATATGTTTTTTACGGTATATGAAGATATTACTTCTTATGCTCCAATTCCAGAGGAAGTAAAAAACGAAGGAGAAAACGCCCAAGAATAGGAAGTGAGCGCATGTTAAGAGAAACCATTTTAAATATATTTGAGAATAGTTGGCCAATGATTTTCATTTTTTCAATGATTTTGACTTCCATGCGTATTACTTATGTTGTCAAGAATGATACTCATATTGTCTTTTATAAAGAAGTATTAGCGCTTGGCTTTATTATTTATATTTTATGCTTGTTCCATGTAGTTACATTTCAAGATGTTACTTGGTCAAGCTCTAATTTTGTTCCATTTCAAGAAATGTTTCGTTATCAGTTTGGCTCTAACTTGTTTTTTAGAAATGTTTTAGGAAATATGTTTATGTTTGTTCCTTTTGGCTTCTTTGTTTCCTATTTTCTCAAATTGGAAAAGCCTATTTCCATATTCTTACTTAGTTTATTAACATCTAGTACGATTGAAACAACACAGCTTCTAATTGGAAGAGTGTTCGATGTAGATGATATTATGTTAAATATTGTAGGAGGATTATTAGGATTCTTCTTATGGCGTATTTTACATAGCATCAAGGACCATCTTCCAGCTCCCTTGAAAAAAGAAGCTTTTTATAATATAATAATAGCGTTTATATTGGTATTTATATTTTGGTACTTATATAAATTGATTAATTTAGGGGGATAAGATGAACGAAGTAGAAATTATAAATGAAGTTGCATGTGATTTTGAAGAGTTAGAAGAATTGAATGATTACATTGCATTTGTTTTAAAAAAAGAACAATTAGAACATGTATTATTCAATGTTATCTTTGTCGATAATGAATATATTCATAAAATCAATTTAGAATATCGTGGCATTGATAGACCAACAGATGTCATTACTTTTGCTTTAGAAGATGAAAAAACGATGCAATCAGGAAATATACGTGTTCTTGGAGATATTTATATTTCTGTTGATAAAGTAGTAGAACAGGCAAAAGAGTATGGACATTCTAGAAGAAGAGAATTATTCTTTTTAGTAACACATGGCATTTATCATTTATTAGGTTTTGATCATATGAATGAGCATGATGCGAAAATCATGTTTGAAAAACAAGAACAGGTGTTGAATGAATATGGAATTAAAAGAGAAACCAATGAGAAATAAAATCACATTAAAAAAATATACCAATGGATTGAAATATGCGATGTCCGGTTTAAAGAATGCATATCAAAATGAACAGAGTATGACACTTCATTTGATTACAACGATTTTCATATTCACTTTATGTATTCTTTTAAAAGTATCGCCACTTCAGTGGGCGGTGTCTATTTTACTGTTAGGTTTAATTGCTGGGATGGAATTAATTAACACTTCCCTCGAGGCTGTGATTGACTTAATCTGTCCTAAAATACATCCACTAGCAAAAGTTGGAAAAGATACAGCTTCTGCTGCCGTAGGCTTTTTTTCCTGCTTGGCATTTGTCTTTTGGTGTATTATGTTTGGACCGGATATTATAAATATCGTTGGAAATATGTTTTAGGTGGTGAATGATATATGAATGAAGAAAAGAGAAAAGAACAGAAAAAACGTGGAGTGAAACGTTTTATTAAAAGTTTTGGATATTCTTGGGATGGCTTAAAATATGCATTTCAATATGAGCAAAGTATGACAATTCATATTTTAACAACAGTGATATTGATTGTATTAGGATTTGTATTGAACTTTAACTTTCAAGAATGGTTACTTTGTATTGTATTGATTGGACTTGTCATTTCAACAGAGTTAATTAATACATCAATTGAAGCTGTTGTGGATCTTGCTTGTCCAGAAGTACACCCACTTGCAAAAACGGCAAAAGATACCGCATCAGCTGCTGTATTTGTATTCGCATTTACCGCATTTATTTGTGGATTATTATTATTTGTACCAAAGTTAATTCCTTTTGTCCAAAATATCTGGTAAGGAGAAATTATGAGAGAAAAATTAGAAAAATTATTACAAAATTCCTATAGTCCATATTCTAAATTTCAAGTGGCAGCTATTGTTGTTTTAAATGACGGAACAGAGATTCGTGGTGTGAATGTAGAAAATGCCTCTTATGGTGCTACCATTTGTGCAGAAAGAAGTGCCATTGTGAGTGCTGTAAGTAAAGGATACCAAAAAGGGGATTTTAAAAAATTATATGTGATGGTAAATAGTGATAAGATTAGTACATGTTGTTTTATATGCCGACAAGTGATTGCAGAATTTTTTTCTGAAGATGCAGAAATTGTCTGTATGAGTCAAAAAGAAGAAAAAACATTCCTTGTTCGTGATTTATGCCCTAATCCATTTAATGAGGATGATTTAAAATGAAAAGTGGATTTGTAGGATTGGTCGGAAGACCCAATGTAGGAAAATCTACATTGATGAATCATGTATTAGAACGTCATATTGCAATTACATCAAATAAACCACAAACAACTAGAAATATGATTCATGGAATTTACAATGATGACGATTCCCAAATCGTTTTTGTAGATACACCAGGAATTCATAAACCTAATCACAAATTAGGAAACTACTTAAATAAAGAGGCTTACTATAGTATGGACGATGTTGATTTGTTATTATTTTTAACAGATGCATCAGAACCATTAGGACCTGGAGATAAATATATTATAGAACGTTTAAAACAAGTGGACAAGCCAGTGTTTTTGATTTTAAATAAAATAGATAAATTAAAAAAAGATCAGATTATGGCTAAAATTCAAGAGTATATGGAACTTTATTCGTTTCAAGAAATTATTCCAGTGTCTGCTTTGAAAGATGATAATTTAGAGACACTTCTAAAAGTAATTAAAAGTTATTTAAAAGAAGGTGTTTGCTATTACGGAAAAGAAGATGTTACCAATAAAACGACTGAATTTGTATTATCTGAGATGATACGAGAAAAAGTATTTCGTTTAACGGAAGAAGAAGTACCACATTCTGTTGCTTGTTATATTGAATCAATCGAGACAAAGAAAAATAGTAAAACGATTTATGCGAATATTATTGTGGATAGAGATTCTGTAAAAAGAATTATTGTAGGAGCTAATGGACAAATGATAAAAAAGATTGGGACATATGCTCGTGCAGACATGGAAGAAATGCTAGGAACCAAAGTATATTTGAATTTATTCGTCAAAGTGATTAAAAATTGGCGTGATAAAGAAAAATATTTAAAAGAATTTGGTTACCAAGAATTTGAATAAAATCTTCTTCTTTTCACCAGTATATAAATAGGTGATATTATGAAAGATTTATTATGGGACTTATTTAAAAGTACTGGGAAAATTGAATACTATATGAAGTATAAAGAGACAGAAGAAATAAAGGAGAAGTAATGATTGAAAAAGTAGAAGGAGTTGTTGTTAGTACAATTCCTTTTAAAGAATCTAGCAAGATTTTAAATGTCTTCACAAAAGAATATGGTTTGATCGGAATGATGGCAAAAGGAGCAAATCGAATGAAAAGTGAACTTCGTAGCGTCAGTGATAAACTAACTTATGGGTATTTTCACATTTATTATAAAGAGGGAAAATTATCTAATTTAATTAGTGTAGATGTCATCGATCCATTCAAGATAATGAAGCAGGATTTAGAAAAAATTAGTTATGCAAGCTATCTATTAGAATTAACAGAACAATTAGTAAAACAAAATAATTCTTCTGATATCTATCAATTATTTATCAGTGGATTATCAAAAATTGAGGATGGTTTTGATCCACTTGTTATTACGAATATTTTAGAATTAAAATATTTAGAATATTTAGGTGTTATGCCTGTGATTGATAGGTGTGCTGTTTGTGGAAGAACAGATTCGATTGCAACCTTATCTAGTTATTTAGGTGGCTATGTTTGCAATCATTGTCGAAAACAAGAGCCGTTAGTAGATGAAAAAGTGATTAAATTGGTACGTATGTATTATTATGTAGATATTGCTAAAATAGAAAAATTAGAGTTATCAGAAAAAGTAAAAAAAGGGGTTAATCAATTTTTGAATGACTACTATGACAGATATACTGGTTTATACTTAAAAAGTAGAGGGTTTTTAAAGGATTTAAATGAACTTTAAAAATCTTTTACTTTTTTTATACTTCTAATTGACGAATCAAAAAAGGAATGATAAAATGACTTTTGCAGGATGTTGTATGTTGTATCACATATATATAATATAGAGGAGAAGACATATGACAAAAGAAAATGCAATTCGTTTTATGGAATTATTTATGAGAAAAGCATCTGAAAACCAATTTGAATTTTCAGACAAGGACAAAACAACCGGAAAGATAGAACAGTATAAGTATGCTAAGTTAAGTATCGTAAATGTAGATTATTATGATGTATTACATCAAATACTTTCAAAAGCAAGTTATGAATATCCAAATTTGATTCGTCACTTCCAAATTTCTTTGGATGAAAATCATAAAGAACTATTTTATGAAAGTGTGGATGAGATTTTAAATAAATATCATCTTCCTATCAAAGGACATCAAGATACTGTTTTTGTAGCGATTAGTTCAAAAGTAAATGAACAGATGAAACTATCTTTTTTGAAAAGTTTATTAATCAATCAGAAGAAAAAAGCATATCAAGAGTTTATGTTATTAGAACAAGAGATGGAAAAACTAGTTCATAGATTTTCATTTGATAGTTATTTCGCACAAATTCACTATCACACAAAAGAACATGAAAAGAAATTTCAGAAGACAAAACATCCAGTGAGCGCTTTATCATAAATATTGACAAATTAGAAAAAAACAATTAAGATGGATACATATAGACGTGATGACGAAGAGGTTGTAATTAAGTTACTTTCAAGTGAGTTAGGGTTAGTGGAAACCTAATAAGAAACTGATTACTATGGAGCTTTAGAGCGATATCAAGAAAGCTGATTCTCTAAAGAGGATAAGTAAGGTGGAACCGCGGGTATACTCGTCCTTACAAATCTCTTTAGAGTTTTTATTTTGAAGGAGGAAAAGTTATGGATAAAGTAACAATGGAAAAATTAGTTAATTTTTGTAAGCAATATGGATTTATATTTCAAGGAAGTGAAATCTATGGAGGACTTGCAAATACTTGGGACTACGGTCCATTAGGAATGCTTTTAAAAGATAATGTCAAAGGGGCTTGGAAGAAAAAGTTCATTCAAGAGAATCCATATAATGTAGGGATGGATAGTGCAATTTTAATGAACCCAAAAGTTTGGGAAGCAAGTGGTCATATCTCAACATTCAGTGATCCGTTAATCGATTGTAAACACTGTAAAACACGTCACCGTGCAGACAAATTAGTAGAAGATTTTACAAATGGAGATATTACAGCGGATGGATGGAGTAATGATCAATTACTTGATTATATCAAAGAAAATCATATTGTATGTCCAAAGTGTGGAAACTTAGATTATACGGACATTCGCCAATTTAACTTGATGTTTAAAACCTTCCAAGGAGTTACAGAAGATGCGAAAAGTACGATTTACTTGCGTCCGGAAACAGCACAAGGAATTTTTACTAATTTTCAAAATGTACAAAGAAGTATGCGTTTAAAACTTCCATTTGGAATTGCGCAAGTTGGAAAGAGTTTTCGTAATGAAATTACCCCAGGAAATTTTATTTTCCGTATTCGTGAATTTGAACAAATGGAATTAGAGTTTTTCTGTAAACCAGGAACAGAATTAGAATGGTTTACTTACTGGAAAGATTATTGTAAAAATTGGTTATTGCGTCTTTCTATGAAAGAAGAGAATTTAAGACTACGTGATCATGAAAAAGAAGAACT
>JAGZRP010000001.1 GCA_018381595.1 Bacillota bacterium | reverse complement strand
ATAAATGAAGCATCTCCATTAAGCTTACTTACTTTTTGTCCATCACTACCAAGTACCATTGGTAAATGAATGTATGTTGGTCTTTCCCAGCCAAAGGCATCATATAAAAGGTTATATTTTGGAGTAGACATGACATACTCATTTCCACGTGCAACAATATTAATATTCATTAAATGATCATCTACAACGTTTGCAAAGTTATAAGTAGGATATCCATCCGATTTTAGTAAGATTTGATCTTCTAAAATGCGATTTTCTACACTTATTTTGCCATATACGACATCTTCATAAGTACTCGTTCCTTCTTTTGGCATCTTTTGACGGATAACATAGGGAGTCCCTGATGCGATTAAGGCATCAATTTCTTCCTTGCTTAAATTTTTACAGTGTCCATCATATTGGAATGCACGTTTTTCAGTTTCCGCAATTTTTCTTAATTTGTCTAAACGTTCTTCTGTACAAAAACAGTAATATGCAGCTCCTTTTTCTACCAGTTCTTCTGCATATTTCTTATAAAGAGGTAGACGTTCACTTTGAATATATGGTCCGTACTTTCCACCATTGTTTGGTCCTTCATCAAAATGAATACCACATATTTCACAAGTGTTGTAAATAAATTCAATGGCACCTTCTACTTTTCTTGTTTGATCGGTATCTTCGATTCTTAAAATAAAGTCTCCATTACTATGTTTTACCATCAAGTAACCGAAAATTGCACTTCTTAAATTTCCGATGTGCATAAATCCAGTTGGACTTGGTGCAAAACGTGTTCTTAATTGATTCATAACTTATCACCAGTACCATTTTACCACAGATCATTTGTTTTCTAAAGAAAAATTGAGTAAAACTGTGGAAAACAAATGGGAAAACTTGGAATTTGATGTTATTACCATTTTTTCCACAGGAAAAAATTTGGAAAAGAAAAAGAGGCATATTAGCCTCTTGTTTTTGCCGTTTCATTTTCAAAGCTTGCTACTTCTTGATTGGTATACGTTGTACCAATGACTTGTTTCAATGCTTGAAGCATTTCTTGATTCCCCGTATAGAATGCACCATTTAGTAACTCCATCCCTTGTTTTCCTAAGTTTTCTAACTTATCATAACGATTAGGATTCTTCTCTAACGTGATGTCTCCTACCATAACAGTCGCTAAACTATCCGCATATAAATTCATATATGGTAATACTTCTTTATCACGTACTGGACAGATAGAACTTACTGTTAGCTGTACTAAATCATGTTGTAAATCAAAATCATTACTCGCAGGATTTTCTTTTAAAACACTTGGAACTTTCACCATATGTTTGGCTTCATCATAAGAGACACTATTCTCTTGATTATAATCATAACTCAGTGTTGTCATAAAGTCTCTCATAGCTTCAATACGATCCACCACTTGTTCTTCTGTTAATGTATTAGGCATTAACCCTGGAATAATTGGTTTCATCTTATTATCAAATATCGTTACGATATTTTTTTGATAACTATTCTCTTGTTTCATAGTAATCACCTTAAGTTTTATTATATCATGTTCCAGGATTTGTGCAACTACTTTTTTAAATTTTTAATTGAATTTCTTTTTTCTCATTTAAAATTTCATCAATAATTTGATTTTCACAATAATCGTTTACAATTTTAGAAAGTTTTCTAGCACCATATTCTGTATATTCTGTTTTTCTTAAGATTTCATCTTCAATTTCCTTGGTGTAAGCTACTTGAATGCCTTGTTTTTCATATCTGGAAACAAGCTCTTCTAGTTCCTTTTGAATTAAAGTTCTCATCACACTTTCTGTTAATGGTTCAAATAATACCACTTCATCGATACGATTTAAAAATGGCATTTGAAAATGTTCTTTTAGCCTTGTTTGAATGGTTTCCTTTGTTTCTTTATGGAATCCGACGTGAATTTCATGAAATCCTACATTTGAAGTCATTAAAATAATGGTATGGTCAAAGCGAATGATATGTCCTCTTGCATCTTTGATTTTATGCTCTTCCAAAATTTGTAAAAACAAATTTAAAACATCTGGGTGAGCCTTTTCAATTTCATCTAATATGAGAACAGAGTGAGGATGATTTCTAATTTCCTCAAATACATTCTGATTATCCATATATCCAACATATCCAGGAGGAGCTCCTACTAATTTAGAAACACTATGGCTTTCACTATATTCACTCATATCTAATTTGATTACATTCTCACGACCAACCAATACTTCTCCAAAAGATTTAGCCAGACAAGTCTTTCCAACTCCAGTAGAGCCACAGAATAAAATAGAATGTGCTTTATTTTCTGTTTGAAACCCTAATTTTAATTTTCGAGCAATTTGAATTAATTTCGAAACAGCTTCTTCTTCTCCCAGAATTCTATTTTTTAATTTCTTTTCTAATTCTTCTACTGTTTTTTTACTTTCTTTCATAATCTCATACACTGGTATTTTCGTTTTATTATGAATCACATCAGCTAGGTCTTCTTTTGTCACTATCTTTTTTTCCTTTTTATATAGTTTTAACTCTAATTCATTTAGGGCATCCATATAACGATTTTCCTCGGTTTTTAAACGAGATGCTTTTTTAAAGTCCTGACTGACAATAGCTTCTTTTTTTTCTTCAATCACACTTTGTAATTTTTTATGTGTTTCATTATAATCTCTTACTTCTTTACTCTCTTTTAATTTGACACGAGAGCAAACTTCATCTAAAACATCAATTGATTTATCAGGTTCAAAGCGGTCATAGATATATTCATCTGATAATTTTATAATCTCATCTAAACAAGTATCTGGGATGGTAACACAGTGATATTTCTCATAAATTGGACGTAGTTTTTCTAAGATATGTTTTGTTTTCTCACGATTTGGTTCTTCCACATATACTTTCTGGAACCGTCTTTCCAATGCACTATCATTTTCAATAAACTTTTTATACTCTTCCGTAGTCGTTGCCCCAATACAGCGAAGGGTTCCACGAGCAAGAGCAGGTTTAAAGATATTGGATGCATCAATCGCTCCTTCTGCTCCACCAGCACCTACTAATGTATGAATTTCATCGATAAATAAAATAATATCGTCGTTTTCTTCAATTTCTTTTAAAATTTTATGCATACGCTCTTCAAATTCACCACGATATTTGGTTCCTGCAACTGTGGTTGCCATATCCAGTGAAATAATACGCTTATTTTTTAAAGCAATTGGTACTTCACCCCGTACAATTCGAGCACTCAGTTCTTCTACTATGGCAGTTTTTCCAACGCCTGCAAGACCCACTAAAATAGGATTGTTTTTGTTTTTTCTGGTTAAGATTTCCATGACTCTTTTTAATTCATCATCTCTACCAATTACAGGATCTAATTCCCCATTTTGTGCTTTTCTAGTCAAATCAACACCTAACTCTTCAATCAATAACTTTTTATGATTACTTTTTTTCTTGGTCTGATTGAGTTTATAAGAAAATTCATGGTATAACTCATCCATGTCAACATCCATCCCAATTAAAATACGAATGGCTACTCCTTCTCCCTCTTCTAGTAAACTAGAAAATAAGTGAAAGGTCGTAACCACACCTTGATTATTTTCTTTACTATCAATCACAGCTTGTTCTAATACTCTTTTTAATAGTGGTGTATATAAAAACCATTCACTTTCTTTACTTCCCACACCAATAATTTTTACAATTTCTTCTTTTACAATCGAATACGTAATTTGATATTCTTTTAATTTATCACGAATCGCATTATCTTGTTTTAAGATAGAAAGGAGTAAATGTTCACTTCCCACATAAGGATGCTTTAAATTCCTCATTTCTTCTTTTGCGCCAACTAATATCTTTCTTGCTTCTTCTTCAAAATTTCCAAACATAGAATCATCCTTTCATATCAATTCTATGTCTATCATGGTAAATATTTTGTCTTTTTAAACGATATCATAAAAAAAACAACTTCCTTTTATCGACAGAAGTTATTTTTTAATGAATTTAATCAACTTTTTTATTTATGATACTTTCCTCATGATAATAATTTTCTAATACTTTATATGATTTATAAATTTTTTCTTCTAATTCTTTTACTGTTTTCTCTTCTTCTTTGGTTAATTTTCTGTTTTCTTTTCTCGCTATGATACGGTATTTATCCATAGCTTTCTCAGCATTGGATATACATCTTGCGTATGCGACTAGGATATCGTGCAACAAACATCTCTCCCCTCTTTAAAAAAAAGAGCAGTAGATCTTGTTCTACTGCTTTTCTTCTTAATACTTTTATTATAGTCAATATCACATCACATGTCAATTATTTTAACATTTTTTTCGGGAATGATAAGTTTTTTTGACTCTTCCATTCAAATGTTTCTTTGGTAACAGGATGCACACATACAAGTTTGCTCGCATGAAGTCCTAATCGCTTTAATGGATTTGTTTCTGCCCCATACTTTTTATCACCCACAATTGGACATCCTAGACTTTGACAGGCAACACGAATTTGATTTTTTCTTCCTGTTTCTAATTCAAAACGGATGAGTGAATATCCTCTCATTTCATCAATCACTTCGTAATCGGTAATCGCAAGTTTTCCATCATTTTTATTTTTTGTCACATAAACTTGATGGGCATCATTTTCTTTTAAATACTGTCTTACGCACCCTTTTTTCTGTTTTGGACTTCCTTCCACGATTCCGATATATTCTCTTTTTAAAACAAGTTCATTCCAATGATCTTGAAACATTCGTTTTAACTTTTGGTCTTTACAAAACAAAATCACACCTGATGTATCTTTATCCAAACGATGAACAATAAAAATACGATTTTGTAATTTTTGTTTTTTTACATATTCTGATACTTCTTTATAAAGGGTTGGCTCATCTCTATTGTCCGTACTAATCGTTAGAAAACCAGATGGCTTATCGATGACAATAATATCTTTATCTTCATAGATAATATCTAAATTGGTCTCGATTTCTTTTTCCTTCATTGATACCATATCACCTTTTTTCAGTGGATAATTATATTTAGTCTGTACTTTTTGATTCACTTGAAATACACCATTTACTAATAATGATTTTCGTTTGTGTTTGGAAAGGTCTTTCCATGTTTCTTCTATAAATTCTTTTAATGTCGTTTCTTTTTCTACAAGATATTCTTTTTTCATTTTACAAATTCTTCCCATTCTGCCTCTTTAAAACCAACTAAGATTTTATCTTCCATAATTAATAACGGTCTTTTTATCAACATCCCATGGCCACTTAAAAGTGTTAATTTTTCATCCTCACTCATGTGTTCTAATTTATCTTTTAACTGAAACTCTTTATATAAATTACCACTGGTATTAAAAAACTTTTTGATTGGATAACCACTTTTTTCTAGATAAGTTTTTAATTCTTCTTTGGTTGGTGTTTCTGATACGATATTTCTATCTAGAAAAGAAACTCCTTTTTGTTCTAACCATTTTTTTGCATTTTTACAAGTACTACACTTTGGATATTCGATGAATGTAATCATACATTACCTCCTTTTATTTTCTAACGAAAGTCATGACTGTTTCTACATCATCTGTATTTGGAAACATATCCACAAATACAGTAGATAACACTTGATACTTTTCTTTGAATTCGTTTATGTCACGAGCCAGTGTAACTGGGTTACAAGATACATAGATGAATCGCTCTGGAGACAGTTCTAATAATTCTTTTCTCGTTTTCTCATCCAATCCACTACGTGGTGGATCGACAATGACTTTGTTTACAGAAAGTTTCTGTTTTCCTAATACTTTTTTGGTATCTCCTTCATAAAAATCAATATTATTAAGCCCATTGATTTCTTTATTTACTTTCGCACTCTCAATTGCTGCTTGATTCAGTTCAACCCCATAAACATGTTTTACATGTTTTGCAATATAAATACCAATTGTTCCTGCACCACAATACAAGTCAAGGACACAATCTGTTTTCTTTGGGTCTAATCCTTTTTTGATTTCATCATATAATAACTTCATTCCTTTTGTATTTACTTGAAAGAAAGAAGAAGGTGCTACTTGGTAAGTGAGCGTTCCAACTTGTTCTTGAATCCAAACTTTACCATAAATACAAGTATCATCTATATAAATCGATGTCACCAAATCTTTGATACTGTGGATAACTTCCTCCTCATTTAACTTTTCCTGTGGATAAAATAAAACTTGTGTTTCCAATCCATCTTGAAAACTTCTTATCATAATTTTTGAAACAGAATTTATCGTATCTACTTTTTTTAATCTCATGATAATCTCATTCATTTTTTCTGGTAATAAATCACAATGTTCTATTTCAACCAATTGGTGGCTACCTGCTTCATAAAAGCCTATTTTTCCATCTTTTACATGAAGTGTCACTTTATTGCGGTAAGAAAAAGGTATACTGGATAAAATAGGTACATCCTTCATATCGAGATGTGCGAATTTCTTTAATAAGTCGATTCCTTTTTTCTTTTTATAATTTAATTGTTCCTGATATGTTAGATGCATTAAGTTACAGCCACCACATGTCCCATAATAAGGACAAATTGGTTTTACTCGGTTTTCATTACAATTTGTTATATGAAGTGCTTTCGCTTCCTGATATTTCTTTTTCTGAATAGTGAATTCTATATCTACGATTTCACCTTCTAATGTATAGGGAATAAATGTGATTTTATTATTTACAAATGCGATTCCCCTACCATTATTATCCATTCCTTGGATCTTTATTTCTTTTTCCATATTATCCCTCATATCTATTTTAACATGAAAAAAAGTACCTATAAAGTACTTTCGAGTTCAATCAATTCATTATTAGATAATTTACTATACTTTTCGATTTCTAATAATTTCTTAATTTCTTCTACAACAGGTACTTCTTGATTTCCAACAACTTTAAATTCATTATATTCTAATGTCCATGTTGGTTTATCAATCATTGCATCATCATAATAATTATTTTTTAAATCGTTTAACTGAAATGTACTCATTTTTTCAAACAATTCTAATCCATCTATTTCATCGACAAATGTTATCATTTCAGGTTCTCTTTTACTATCTTCTAGAAAACTTCTACGTATGCATCTTTGAAAAAATTGCTTTTCCTCTTTTGCATTATATTCTTTTTGAACTTCAACACTTGTTGCGAGAACATGATGAATTTGATTCAATTCTTTTTCCATACTGCGTATTGTTATTTTCACACGATACACGTTCATAGTCTCTCCCCTTTTTTGTATTATAACACAAATTCTTTATCCTACACTTTTTTTTGAAAGTTTTTCCATTTCCTGATCATAATAAAATAGAGGGATAATATGAAAAAGATTGAAAAGAAAATAGATAGCATTTTTAAAACCATTCAGACAATGAATGGACAAAGTAGTGATATTAAGACAAGAAAAATTGAACAAAATGATAATCGCATTGGAATTGTATTTCTCGAAAGTGTCAGTAGCGATGATAAAATCAGTGACTTTTTAATTCGTAGCATTATGACACTTGCGAAAAATAAAAAAATTACAAGTAAAGAACTATTTACAATTCTTTATAATCATCTTTTTAATAGTACCATTAAAGAAGTTACCACTTACGATGACTTATTTTTTCATCTTGCGAGTGGATTTACTGCAGTCTTTGTAGAAGATGAAGAGAAAGCGATTGTAGTTGAAACTCGTACTACATTAGATAGAGGTGTTCAAGAATCAACGACCGATGTATCCATCTTAGGTCCAAAAGATAGTTTTACAGAAAATCCAGTCATCAATCTTGGATTAATTCGAAAACGTATTAAAGATCCGAATCTCTATTTCGAAGAGATGAAAATAGGAAGAAGAACAAAAAGCAAAGTAACACTTGCCTATATTCAAGATATCGCATCAGAAACACGTGTCAAAAAATTAAAAAATAGATTAAATGAAATTGATATTGATGGAATCTTAGATAGTGGCAATTTAAGAAGTTTTTTAAATCAACAGCCGAGTTCTTTTCCAAAAATTATTAGTACAGAAAGGCCAGATTTGGTTTGTGGACAACTATTAGAAGGAAAAATTGCAATCTTAGTAGAAAATACACCGTTTGTTTTGATTTTTCCTACTGTCTTTGTTGACTTTCTTCATTCTCCAGGAGATTATTATCAAAAGTCTTTTAATGTTAATTTTTCTCGTTTTCTTCGTTTATTTGGTTTTTTAATTACTTTATTGGTTCCAGCTGCTTATATTGCCATTATGACTTATAATCCTGAAATGGTTCCAGATAAACTGTTTATTAGTATCGCGATTCAAAGAGAAGGCGTTCCCTTTCCAACCGCGTTTGAAGTATTAATGCTGGGAATGACCTTTGAGTTGCTACGGGAATGTGATTTACGGATGCCTAGCAAGATGGGAAATGCGATTAGTGTTGTCGGTGGACTTGTCCTTGGAGAAGCGGCAGTCAATGCGGGAATCGTAAGTCCGTTTGCTGTTATTATTGTTGCGATTACATCTATTTCAGGACTTCTTTTTAGTGATATTGACATGATTAATGCCCTACGTTGGTGGCGTCTTATCTTTATGTTATTTGCTGCAGTCTCTGGAATGATTGGTGTCGTTGTCGCAAGTATTTTACTAATTACTCATTTAGCAAGCATTGAAACGCTTGGTGTTCCATACTTAACACCACTCGCTCCATTTTTATTGGAAGAACAAAAAGACGCAATATTCATAGAAAAAAATAAAAATATGAAACATCGTCCAAGTTATTTAACAAAGAAAAATCGTCGTCGTTTAAATTTCAAGGAGGGAAACCATGAAAAGAAAGCATAAATTATTTCTTGTGATTCTGTTTTGTAGTTTCTTTCTAGGTGGCTGTTATAACTATCGAGAACTGGAAACTCTTGCGATTGTAACTGGTCTTAGTATTGATAAAGTAGACAATCAATATCAAGTTGGAACCTTAATTGCAAATTCAAAAAAACAAGATGCTAGTAGTAAAGAAGGACAAAGTCAAACCATTGTTTATACAGGAACAGGTAATAGTGTTACTGAAGCATTTTATAATATTGACCTAAAAAGTCCCAAAAGATTATATGTAGGACACATGGCTGTCATTGTTATCAGTGAAGATATAGCGAAAACAGACTTATTAAAAATTACTGATATTATGTTACGAAGTCCTGAAAGTAGAAAAAAATTCTACTTGGTTGTCTCCCGTGGGGTAAAGGCTTCTGATATTTTGAAAGTAACCTCTCCATTGGAGTCTTATCCTTCACAGAATGTTTCTATGAATTTGAAAAATACAGCTACTTATCAAGGCATTGCAACAGATATTACATATAGTGAATTTCTTGCAACTATTTTAGAACCAGGTATCAATCCAACGCTCCCAAGTATTACCATCAAAGGTGATGAAGAAAAAGGAGCCAAAAAAGAAAATCTAGAACAGACAACGCCAGAAACAAAAGTGATAATGGATACCCTTTCTATTTTTAAAGATGATAAATTAGTGGGATATACAACCAAAGAAGAAAGTCGTGTCATTAATATTTTGAACAATCGTACACAATACTCCATTTTAATGGCACCCTATCAAGATACCTATATTTCAGAACATATATCTGATTTTAAAGTAAAAAAGAAAGCGGTTTTAAAAAATGGAAAACCAGAAATTTCGATTCAATTAAGTGCGAAAGGTTCTATTAATGAATTCAATGCCGATGTTGATTTAAATAATCCTGAAGAAATTGATAAATTGAAAAAGTTATCAGAAAAACAATTGAAACAAGATATCATTGATAGCTTAGAAAAAACACAACAAAAATATCATTCTGATATCTATGGATTTGGAGCGATTTTGTATCGTAAATATCCTGACTATTATAAGAAAAATGAAAAGAGATGGGATGAAGAAATTTATCCACATCTTGATGTCAAAGTTAAAGTATCCCTTGACTTAGAAACGAAAGGTTCTCTAGAACAAACGATTAGGAGGGCAAAAGATGGAAAAACAAGTTAGCCAAGAACAAGTATCTATTATTTCTTATTTTCTAATTCGTTCCTGCTTTATGGGGCTTGCCATGGAAATGCTTGTTCATATTGCAAAACAAGATAGCATTTGGGGATTGCTTCTAGGAATTGCGATTGGTATTATTCCTTTTTTCCTCTATAACTATCTTATGAATTATAGAGAAGATTTTAGTATTATCGAATTAAATAAACATATCTTTGGAAATAAATGGGGAAAAATAATCAATTCAATTATTATTTTATTTGTTTTTTATCTAGCAAATATTATATTTTGGAATTTACTCATATTTATTACTTCTCAATATTTATATCAAAGCCCAACGATATTTGTAAGTGTTATTTTTATCATTCCGATTTTTTATCTGTTAACAAAAGGATTAAAAGGAATTGGCCGTGTGGGTATCATTTTATTTATTTTCGCAATGATACTTTATTGGATTAGTTTTTTTGGACTCATATCTCAAGTAGCACCATATAATTTTAAACCATTTCTCACAAATGGGCTAGTCCCTATTATTAATTCTGGATATCATTATTTTGCCTTCAGTACCCTATTACTTTTCTTAATTACTATTATTCCTAAAAATCAAATCAAAGAAGGAAAGAAAATAAAATTACAAAAATCTTGGGGAATTGGTCTTGGTATCATTCATTTATTTACCTTCTCTGCTTTGTTTTTTACTATTGCTGTATTTGGTTTAAAACTAACGATGTTATACCAATACCCTGAATTTCACTTATTAAAACGAGTATCGATTGCTGGTTTCTTAGAGCGAATTGAGAGTTTTCTATCTTTCCGTTGGATTTTTGACTTCTTCATGTCCATTACCTTTTGTCTTTATTTTATTACAGAGGGAATTCGTAGAAACTTTCAAATACACAGTAAAAAAGTGATACTAGGCTTACAAATTACGATATCTTTATTACTTATGTTTATGGCAAATATGACTTTTACCAATAGTACGACAAGTAATTATTTCCTAACCAATTATTTTCCTGCATTTCTAGTCTTTTTCTTCCTTATCATACCAAGTTGTACCTATTTTGGAATACTCAAAAAAAAGAAAGGAACCACTTCTTAAGGTCCTTTCTTTTATTTTAAATAATTTGCTAAAAAGAATATCACAGCTGTTGTTCCTATCACTAAAATTAAAAACAAAATAACTTTTAAAAACAAATGATTTTTCTTTTTAGGTTCATCAAGTTCATCACTTAACTCATTAAAATCATCTTCACTAAAATTCAAGCTAGAAGTAAAAAAGGAATTGTCTAACGTTCTCTCTTCTTCAAAATCGTCTTCATCTTCTTTTAGTGCTTCTTTTTCAGATTCTAATAGAGCACGAATTGTATTAGAATCAATCGTTGAGGTAAGTTCACTTCCCTTTAAACTATCTAACATTGATAAGCTTAATGTAGTATCTCCTACGGAATCTAATTCTTTTTCTGATACATCCGTATTTCTATTTTTAATTTGAATATTCTTTAAAATATCATATCCCGTATTTTGAAGTGCACGATAGCGATCCTCTTCATCCTCTTTTTTAGAACCTTTTGCTTTATTTAATATATCTCTGATATCATAATTTTTATCATCTAAAGGAACAATCTCTTCTGGTTCTTCCTCTTCTTGATAACTATTTTTGATAGCTCTTTTCTTTGGCTCTTCATCTTTTAATAATAATTCTTTAATTTTATTAATATCTACCGAATTGGTATTCTCAATTCTAGCAACTCCCTCGACACTAGAGTATTCTAAAGGTGCTTCGACACGAGCATATAAATGTTCATTACGCTTTGTACGCATACCATTATTATTTAATTCACTTTCACGGTATCTGTCCATACGACTTGCCACATTATCACCTCGCTAGTATAATAATAACATAATTCGACCATTTTTTAAACCATTTCCTTGCATTTTATCTGGTATTTTTTGTATAATGAAAGTGGTGATAGTATGAAAAAAGTAAAAGTAGATCAAGACATTTGTATCGGGTGTGGTGCATGTTTTGGAAATTATCCAGAGTGTTTTGAAATGACTGACGAAGGTCTTGCGAAAGAAAAAGAACCGGTAACAGAGGAACAAAAAGAAGATCAACAAGAAGCAATTGATATTTGCCCTGTTGGAGCAATTAAAGAAGTTGAAGAAGAAAATTAAGAGAAATCTTAATTTTTTTGTTTATCTATGATATAATAACTCTCCGAAAAGGGGGGAATATCATGAAAGTAGAACAACAATTAGAAGACTTTTTGAAAAAATACGGTTCTGAATATTCAAAAATAGCACGAGAATATATCGAGGAAAATTTTTTTACCCATTTAATATACGGATTCCTTCCAGATGTTTTAGCTCAAGTGTATGCTGAATTTGGAATATTAGATAAAGATCGAAACTTATATCAAGCTTTCCTAGATATTATCAAACAAAAGCATTCTTTAGAAAAAGATATTGTTGAAATTGGTGGTGGCTATTTACCAATTCTTGGTGAATATATTGCAAAAGAACAATTAAAACTTGGAAAAGGAACCATTACAGTTTATGATCCAATCTTAGTTACTACAAATTCAAAATATCCAAATTTAAAGTTAGTAAAAGAGCCTTTTACAATGGATACGAAATTACCAGGTTGCGATTTATTACTTGGACAAATGCTTTGCGGTGCAACAGAGCTTACAATTCAAAAAGCCTGCCAAGAACAGATTGATTTTATGATAGCATTATGTGGATGTACACATTTTAGTGAAAGTGATTTATTCCGCAATCCTTATCTTGCTGCATCTCCTGATAGATATCATCAATATGTCTATCAACAAGCATGTGAGTTAAGTAAATTAAAACATATGGGAGAAGTTGCAGTAGAATACTATGATGAGGCAACAATGTGTCCTTATCCAATTTTCTATAACGAGCGTAATTGTAAAACAAAAAATAAAAGCAAATAAAAAATTCTCAGAATCTTGAGAATTTTTTTGGTTCATCTTGTTTTTTACATAAAGCATATAATGTTTTTACTTCTTTAATTGTTAAATGACGGTATTCTGAAGAATGAAGGCCTGTTAAGTCTAAGAACGCCACACGTTCTCTTTTTAGTTTTAATACTTCATGCCCTACGCGTTCTAGCATCTTTTTTACTTGATGATTTCTACCTTCATGAATGATAATTTCTACAATACAAGTGTCACTTTTTCTATCTACTTTTTTCAATTTTACTTTAGAGCGAGCTGTTTTTCTTCCATCAATGATAACGCCACGTTTTAATTTTTCTATTTCTTCTTTTGTTAAAATCCCTTTTACTTTTGCAACATATACTTTTTCTACTTCACTTTTTGGATGGGTTAAAAGGTTTGCAAGTTGTCCATCATTGGTCAGTAATAATAATCCCGTGGTATCATAATCTAATCTTCCAACTGGATAAATTCTATTCTGTGAATTCACTAAATCGATGACTGTTTTTCTTCCTTTATCATCACTGGTTGTTGTAACAACTCCTCTTGGTTTATAAAGAAGAATATATTCTTTTTGTTCTTCATTTTGTAATACAGTTCCATTAATTTCAATGGTATCATTTCCACCTACTTTGGTTCCTAATTCTGTTACAATGCTTCCATTCACTGTAACATGTCCTTTTACGATTTCTTCTTCCGCTTTTCTTCTACTACAATATCCACTATTTGCAATTACTTTTTGTAATCTTTCCATACTATCACCACATTTACTTAAAAGATAATAACATAGTTTTCAAAGAATTACAATGAATTAATGAAATAAAAAGCCAACAAGTAAAACACTTGCAATAATTCCCACTAAATCTGCAAATAATCCTGCCCAGAGGGAATAACGGATTTTTTTAATTCCGATGGTTCCAAAATATAAAGTCAAAATATAAAAAGTAGTATCTGTAGAACCTTGAATGATCGATGCAAGTCTTCCTAGAAAACTATCTGGTCCACTACTTTCAAATATTTGATTGAGTAGTGCAAGACTTGCGGTTCCACTGATTGGTCTCATGATTGCCATAGGTAATATATCAATTGGAAAATGGATGAATTCAAAGATTGGATTTAAAAATTGAAATACATAGTTTAAAGCCCCACTTTTGACAAAGACATTTACCCCTACAATCATGGCTAACATGGGTGGAAACATGGTTAAAATCATATCAAATGACTCTTTGGCTCCATCAACAAAGGTATCATATACATCTACTTTTTTTAAAACTCCATAAAAAATAATAAACAATACCATAAGAGGAATAATTAAATTAGAAATGGTTCTTATCATGCGTTTCTCCTTGCTAAATATCTATCCATGAAAAGTCCTGCAACCGTTGCACAAAGTGTTGCTAAAATGCATCCCAGTACAATTTCTGTAGGATTTTTGCTTTGATACATCATACGTAGAGAAATAATGGTTGTAGGGATTAAGGTAAGACCGCTTGTATTTAATACCAAAAAGGTAATCATACTTCGACTTGCAGTATCTTTTTTGGGATTAATTTCTTGTAATTTCTGCATCGCTTTTAATCCAAATGGGGTTGCTGCATTTCCTAGACCAAAGAAATTTGCAATGACGTTGGATGCAATTAAAGAAAGTGATGCATGTCCTTTTGGTATTTCTGGAAAAAGACGACCTAAGAGTGGACTCAACATTTTCGAAAGTTTGTTGAGTAATCCAGAAACAGAGGCAATCTTAGTAATTCCTAACCACAATGCCATAACTGGAAATAATTTTAAAATCATATCTAGGGCTTCTTTCGAACTTTCGAATAATACCTGATTTAATAGTTCTAACTTACCGGTTAACATACATGTAATCATTCCAATAAAGAAAAAAGATGCCCAAATGATATTTACCATAAGTGAAACCACCCTTTTTTCTTAGCTTGTTTTTTCTCTACATAAATAGGTACTTTATATACGGTTTGTTCTCCTAATTTAACCTCTACATTTCCAACTTTTCCATTATTTTTTAATTGTTTTTTCTTATCTAGTTCAAAATTTAAACGAACGCCTTCTTTTTCATCCATACGAATTGGATAATCTACATCTTTTTTGATATAAAGACGTTCGTTTTTATAGTATTTTTCTCCTTTAATTTTAATGGTTCCTTTTTTCAAAATATGATACTTTTGATACGTTGTAAATCCATAATCATGTAAATTCATATGGTCTTTAAAATCATCACCGTCATTTAATGTGACTACTACTAAATTTAAATTATCTTTACTGGCTGTTGAAACAAGAGTACGCCTTGCTTTCTTTGTAAATCCAGTTTTTCCTCCTGTTGTATATTGATATGTATTTAATAATTTATTTTTGTTGTGCCATACGTATGTATTTTTATTTGTTTTTAACGTATATTTTTTTGTTCCAACTATCTTTTGATAATCTTCGTTTTGCATTGCATAACTGGTTAGAAGCGCCATATCATAAGCCGTTGAAAAATTACCAATCTGTTCTTTTTCATCTAATCCAGAAGGATTGTTAAAGGTCGTATCTTTCATTCCAATTTCAGATGCTTTTTGATTCATTAATTTTACAAATTTAGGAACACTTCCACCTACGTATTTTGCAATCATAACCGCTGCATCGTTTCCACTGCGAAGCATGAGTCCATAAACTAAATCTTTTAATTTTAATTTTTCACCAGGCTTGACATAAATACCAGAACCATAGGCTTTTAATACGGTATCATCTACGGTTACTGTTTTTTCCATTTTCCCACTTTCTACAGCGAGAATTCCCGTCATAATTTTAGAAATACTTGCAATACTACGAATGGTATGCGGATTGCTTTCATAAAGAACACGATTAGAATCCATATCCATTAATATACTAGAAGTTGCACTTGTTGAAATTGCTTTTACAGAAAGTGGTAATACTAATATAATTCCAATCAATAAAAATGTAGCTATTTTTTTCATCTTATCACCTAATAAAAATTATGTGAAACAATGGAAGAATATTTATAAAAAGAAAAAATAATCCTCTTAGGATTACTTTTTCATTCTTTTTTGTAGCGTGTACTGATTTTTACTCTCCTTGCACGCTTCTTTCCATAATTCTGGGTACGCTTGTTTCAATATTCTCATAAACTCATCCGCTTGTTTTTGTTCTACTGTAGAAACATGTTCAAAGTCTTTTTTTATCATGGAAAGAAAAAACAATTTGATATCTTTCTTTAAGCTCTCATTTAAATTTTTTCCCGTAAATCGCTTTACAAGACTCATTAATACATTTTGGTAAGATTTCCAGCTATTTACAATTTCTTCTGGATCTTTTAATGGATAGCACTGTAGTTCTGGAGCCGGAATCAGATTGACACCACCACTCGGACGATTTTCTAATGAATAAGTACAACCATTCTCTGTCAACATAGAACATGGTGTTTTTAAAGAAACCAAATCCACAATAGGACGATCTACATTTCTTGCACGTAAATATAAAAATGGTTGGGTTGATATTTTAAAGTTTTTTAATTGTTTAAATTTTAACACCGATACAATGGAAATATGACCCTCTTTTAATTTTAATTCCAAATCATCAATATGAAGACTCTCAAAATCATTTGCACTATAATCACATCCACTTTTTTTACAACAGAAACCTCCACATTTCGTACATAACTCTTTATTTTCTAATTTATTTGATTCCATAAATCCCCCTCGCAATGGAATATATAATAACAAAAATAAAGAAAAAGGACAAGAGAAAAAGAATAGAAATCCTATTCTTTAATAAGCATACATTCCATGAAGTTTTTGTTCTTGTTCATTGGTAAGTGGGTCTAATTTCCATTCTCCATCTTTTTTTGTTAAATGGAATGTCATATCATATTTTACTGTTTCTTTTGCATCTTTTAATTGTTTTAAACGATAGTCCATATATTTTTCTTCACTATAATTTTTCTTATCGTCTAAAAACTCATCACGATTTTCTTTTAAATACTCGTCTGCTTTCTTCATGATTTTCGAATAATCAGTAACTTCTACTTCTGCACGTACTTGTGCTTTATCACCATCAATTTTTTCATCAAGTCACGGTATTCATCTCTTTGTTTTGTATTAAAACGTTCTTCTTCATTGACAACCTTATCTAAATCATCCATGACATCATCATTTAATGTCTGGTAATTTGAAAATAACATTTCAACTTGTTTGGTTGGAGTATTTAACATTTTTCCACCAAATGTACATCCTGTCACGAATACAAGTAAAGCAGAACATAAACAAATGACCTTTTTCATTTTATTCACCTCGTTATTATTATGGTAAAAAATAACATGGTTATACAAAAAAAGAAAAGAAAGAAATTCTTTTCTAAAATTCACAGTTTCCTGGTGTTCGTGGAAATGGTAATACATCTCTAATATTTTCAATTCCTGTTAGATAAATGAGTAAACGTTCAAAACCCATTCCAAATCCTGAGTGAACACATCCACCATATCTTCTAAGATTTAAATACCAATCTAATCCATCTTTTTTCATTCCAAGTTCTTCCATACGAGAAAGTAACAAGTCAAGACGTTCTTCTCTTTGACTTCCACCCATTAATTCTCCTGCTCCTGGAACTAATAAGTCAACTGCTGCAACGGTCTTACCATCTTCATTCAAACGCATATAAAATGCTTTAATGTCTTTTGGCCAATTTGTTACAAATACAGGTGCTTTATAATATACTTCTGTTAAATATTTTTCGTGTTCTGTTGCAATATCTTCCCCATATTCTGGTTTATTTTCAAATTTCACATCTGCCTTTTTCAAAATATCAATAACTTCTTCATGAGATACACGAACGAAATTACTATTCACGACTGCCTGTAATTTTTCTTTAATTCCTTTTTCTACAAAACTGTCAAAGAAATCAAATTCACTTTTCGCATGTTCTAAACAATACTGAATCACATACTTTAACATTTCTTCTTCAATATCCATTAACTTTTCTAAATCACAAAATGCGATTTCTGGTTCGATCATCCAAAATTCAGATGCATGTGTTTTCGTATGAGATACTTCTGCACGAAAAGTTGGTCCAAAGGTATAAACTTTTTTGAAAGCCATTGCAAATGCTTCTGCTTCTAATTGTCCAGTCACAGTAAGCCCTACTTTTTTCCCAAAGAAGTCTTTTTTATAATCAATATTTCCATCTTCATCTTTTGGAACATTCTCAAGTGGCAATGTGGTTAGTTTAAACATTTCTCCTGCACCTTCTCCATCATTTGCTGTAATTAATGGAGCGTGGAAATAAATATATCCATGTTCTTGGAAATATGTATGAATCGCCATTGCTGCAATACTACGAACACGATATGCTGCTTGAAACAATTTTGTACGTGGACGTAAATAAGAAACTTCTCTTAAAAATTCTCTGGTATGTCTTTTTGGCTGAATTGGAAAGTCCTCAGAACTATCTCCTAATAATGTTAATTCATTCACACGAATTTCAAATTGTTGTCCTTGTGCTGGTGATTCTTCAATCACACCTGTTACTTGAATCGCACTTCCAACACGTAATTTTTGAATCGCATCAAAATCACTTAATTGGTTGTCATAAATTAATTGAATGGATTCAAAACAAGTTCCATCATAAAAATCAATAAACCCGAATTCTTTTTGTTTTCTATGATTACGGATCCATCCTTCTAATGATACTGTTTTTCCCATGAACTGGTCTAAATGTTCATATACTTCTCTGACATCTTTCATAATATCCCTCCTTAAATAAAAAAAGTTACTTGATATAGGGGCGCATATGCACGGTACCACCCTACTTTCAAGTAACTTGAATCTCTTACCTTATAACGTTAGGTAAACGATATATCCTACTGTGTTTCAGATATACAACTCCATGGTGTTTTTCGAAAAGTGCTCTCTTACTGGTTTCCATCCTCCCAGCTTTCTTTTAAGAAGCGTTCCTTTGTACTCCTCCACTTCGTGGTTGTTAATGGTTTCATTATACCACAAAAATATGTGCTGTCAAATCATTTTAAAATTTCACTTTTAATAAATCTAGTCCTGTAAATAGTTTTTTAGATATTTTTGTATATCGATGATTCAATTCCATCGAAAAACGATTTACTATCTTTTTTACATCTTCTTCCATTTCATCAAAGCATTCATAATATAAATATTTCAACTTTTCCACATTTTTATGACTTAATTTATAGATTTCTTTTTTTAATCGACGTTTCATTTCTTGGTCATTTCTTGTCTCAAATTCTCTTTTAAATTCTTTTTTCAAGGTACGATACGCAATCGTTGTCAGTGGTAATGTTTTTGAAATTTCTAATATTTCCATTTCCTCATCCACCAATAACATACTTCGTTTCATTGAAATTCCACGTTCATTTAAAGAAAAAGCCATGACAGTATGCATATCAGTTGCTAAAAAAAGATGAGATATTTTTTCAACACTACGATTGGTAAACTCTTCTGTTTTATTCTCAATCTTTTTTAGAAATTCTTCTTGTACTTCAAATTTGTTTTGTTTTAATCCTAATAATTGCTCGTATGAAATACGAAAAATTGGCGTTTTTCTAATATGTACAATTGGGTCGTTTAAATTCCATTCATAAAAATCATACGCACTATCATTCAAATTCAGTAAAATATCATATATGTAGTTCATAGTTTTTTCCTCCTGGTATGTAGATTGATAACAAAGTAATCAAAATGCCTAATAAAGCAAATAAACATTCTACCTGTCCACAAATAAACTGGACATAATCTATGAAATTATACCCTAATGTCATCAAATTTAAATAACTAATGATATAAACAAAGCCAATCACTGTTAAACCAAATCCAATTAATAAAAAAAATAGTCGTGGTCCCATGATTCACCTACACTATCTAGGTCTTACTTTGAATACCGTTAATGTTGCTCCATTTTTTGAAACCAACTTTACATCCGATATATGACAAGTTAGAAAGAATGTCGTATTTGGTTTTAAAACGGTTAATACTCCACTTCCATGACTCACGCCTGCAACTGGGAATAATTCAGCAGAAAAAAAGTCCGCTTCGCTTTCTATACTCATAAAATAAGTTTTATCGGTTTGTAGTTGAAAAGATAAATAATAATCTCCAGGTTCTTCAATTTGAATCTTCTTTTCATCTTCTAAGTAAGTAACCCCTGTCAATTCTGAAATTTTTGTCTCATTAAAGGGGATAGGCTTACTTTTTTCTACAATCATTTCCCCTTCTATATTTAAATTTAATGTAAAAGGAGCTAAATGAATATCTTCTTCTTTCATGATTATCACCTAATTAAACTTATGCGAAATCTTTCATTCTATGTAGAAAAAAAGAATGATTACTCATTCTTCTTTACTCTTACCGACTTTCTTTTTTTTATTCAAATTGAAGCTATTACAAAACATTTTATACCGTTTTATCACACTATTTCAACCCTGCTTCTTTTTGTTTCGGGTCTCTCCCTAAGTTTATTTTAACACACTTGACAGAAGAAAAAGTGTAAAACAATTTGCGGTTTACACTTTTTTGTTGTTTTTGTGTCAATCAACACTGTTAAGCGGTTAAATCTTGAAAATCTGTTTGAAGCATATTTGCTTTTTCCATGATTTTTTGTTGCTCAGCTTTTTCTAATGGATACCATCCCATACGAAACATTTCTTCAAATAATTGACGTTGTAAGTTATCAATTGCTTGAAACATATTTTGATATACTTGATGCAAATGTTCATTACTCGCTTCTGTCATAGCCGTTACATAATCTTTTGCCATTCCCTTTTCAACGGATAATAAAGCATTCATATAATCTTTATCATTCATTTCAAGGCCTTTTGGAACTTCTACTTTTGGATTTTCAATTTTATTATTATTGTCCATTTGCATTTCCTCCTTCTTGTAATAATGATAATACTGTTTTCAAATTGTTCATATGAGTTTCATATACATTTTGAATCATTGCTTTTAAATTCTCATCTTTTACTTCATTTTGAAAGTGATGAGCCATTTTTAAAGCTCCACAATTCCAATTAAACATGTCGCTTAAATAATCTAAATCTTTTCCTGTAATGATATTAGGTACTTCTGCATAATTTTGTTGCATATTCTTATTCATTCTCCTTTCTATTATATCTTGTACTTATTTTTCTCTTTTTAAACCTATTTTCGTGTATAATATAGTTGAAATATATAATCGAACTCATTTTTGAAAGGAGAAGATAGAAAATGAAAACAGACGCTATCACTACAAATCAAATTGAAATACAATGCTCAGATATCTTCACGCATCTCGCGCAACAATGTTCTGAGTATATCAAATTTCAAAGTCAACAAATTTATAATGAATATCAACTGAAAAGTAACTATCCAGTCAAACTTATTTTTCATCTCAATCAAGAAGAAAAACAAATCAATTTTGAGCAAAATGAAAACGAAATAAATATTTATCTTTCTCCTAGGGAAGCAGAAAAATTTCCTGATTGGGTTCAAGAAAGATGCTTTCATAAATATGCTGAAATTCTCTGTCAAGACTTAAAGCCATTATGGTTTCAAAAGGGAATGACACGATTGCTTTCTAATCCATTATCACATCAAGATATGCGTCATTATCTCAATCAGTATATTTTTAAAGTAGGTAAAACCATCCCACCCATATCTTATTTAGAAAAAACTGAGACGGATTTTCAAGCGAATCAGGAGGAGAATACAGTTCAATATGATGGATATGCATTATCATATATGGCTGTTTCTTATTTGAAAGAAACTTCTACAAAAGAAGAATTTCAATCTATGATTGCAAATAATCAAGAATTAGAAAAAATAAAAGATCATATTTTAAATGATGCTAGTACATACTATATTCAAAAATATCATATTCAATTTTTAAATGAAAAAGAAATTACAAATGAAATAGAATTATTTGATTATCTTGCCCAAACAATGGAATATGGTTGGATTGGAACAGATGGTAAGAAATATACACATACCATGAAACCACTTCGTGAAACTTATCGTATACAAAGTGTAGAAAATGTTTTTAAAAATCATTTAATGACATGTATTGAACAAGTCCGTATTGTGTCTGATTACTGTCAAAAATGGGACTATCCTGTTAAACAATTTTGTTTTCGAAAATATGAAGATAAAGAGTCTTATGGAGAACCTATTCTTATGCACTGCTTTCCAATATTTCAAAAAAATAATCATTGGTATCACTTTGATTATACAAACACTAGATTTCTTGGTATTCACGAATTTAATACATTAAAGGAAGCAATTCATTCTGTTATTAGTCAATATCCCGAAAATGATATTCGCATATTAACAGAAATTCCAGGTAACATCCCTGAAGGATTATCCTTTTATGAGTGGAATTTATATGTCAATCAATTTCCAGAATATCAGATTCCATTAGAGCAAAAGAAAAACAGGTAACCCTGTTTTCTTTTTTAGCTCATTCCAGCGCCATCTACAGAAAGAATAGCTCCAGTTACAAAGCTTGCCATATCACTTGCTAAAAAGACGAAAGCATTGGCAATATCCTCTGGTTCTCCTACTCTTCTAAGTGGAATAGAAGCGATGACTGGTTTAATGACTTCTTCTGGTAGTGCTGCTACCATATCAGTACGAATCACTCCAGGAGCAACTGCATTTACACGAATATGGTCTTTTCCAAGTTCACGGGCAAGTGACTTTGTCATTCCATTCACTGCAAACTTACTTGCTGGATACCCACATCCAGCAGATTGTCCATAAATACTTACCATAGAGCTTGTATTTAAGATAACGCCTCCACCTTGTTCTTTCATATATTTTGCAGCTTCTTTTGAACAAAGAAATACCGCTTTTACATTTAAATCCATAATTTTTTCAAAGTCTTCTTCTTTGTAATCATATAAACTATCACGAGCAGAAATTCCTGCATTATTTACTAAAATATCTATTTTCCCATAATGTTTTTTTACTGTTTCAAATGCAGTAATGACTTCTTCTATTTTTGCAATATTAGGATAAAGTCCCATGACATCATAATTAGGATTTTCACTTTTTAACTTATCTAGTGCTTTATTTACAGTTTCCTCACGAGAACCAAATAAAACGACCTTAGCACCTTGCTCCAAAAACTTTTGAACCGTTGCAAGGCCAATTCCTCTTGTTCCACCAGTTACAACAGCAACTTTATTTTCTAACAACATATATCTATCCTCCTTCATATACATCTATGTATATCGTATCACAAGATAGGTTTTAAAAAACTTTTTTTGCTTCTGTTTTACATTTTATTCACATCTGATATATTTTTAATTTAAAGAAATAGTTTCTTATTATACGCAATTATTTTTCTACTTCATCTAATATATAAAAGAAGGTATATTATGTGTTTTATAACATTTATCTTATTTTTATGTTTCATCCCAATATTAATTATCTTATCACCATTCATTTTACTAATTTGTTTTATTAACTTCATTTTTGGTGGATGCAGCGGATGTAACAACAATTGCAGAAGATTTTAATAAAAAATAAAACCAGTTTCTAGACTGGTTTTATCATTTCTAACTCTATTATGCAACAAAGTTTATTTGATTGGATAACAAATTTCTGTTACGAATTCTTCTGGATTATCAGTTTTTCCATATCCTACATGGTAGATGGAAAAGTTTGGACCATTCATTTCATAATTGTGTTCTGTAATCCATTTTGCAATACAATAAGAAATTTCTGTTATCTTCTCATATCCACCTGTAAATGTAATAGATGCAACTTTAACAGGTTCTATTTTTCTAAATTTGATATGATCAGTATCTTCGTACTTTCCTTTCACTTCCACACGAATTTCTACATCCACATCTTTTTCTTGATAACCTTTATCATAAAATACTGCCATACTCATTCCATTTTCAGCATATTGAATATTCATTTGGCGACGTTCTAGTTCATTACATAATCCTTCCCACAACAAACTTTCTTTATCATAAGATGGAATGATATCTCTT